>DASSFG010000019.1:0-9591 GCA_035694685.1 Pirellulales bacterium | reverse complement strand
GGAGAACCCACCTGTATTTCATCCCCTCTGACAGCGGTTTACAACCCGAAGGCCTTCATCCCGCACGCGGCGTCGCTCGGTCAGGCTTGCGCCCATTGCCGAAGATCCTCGACTGCAGCCACCCGTAGGTGTCTGGGCAGTGTCTCAGTCCCAGTGACGCAGGTCGTGCTCTCACACCTGCTACCCATCATTGCCTTGGTAGGCCGTTACCCCACCAACAAGCTAATAGGACGTAGACCCATCCTCCGGCGGAATCTCACCTTTGATCCGGAGATGTTATTCAGTATTACCTGCAGTTTCCCGCAGCTATCCTGAACCTGAGGGTAGGTAATCTACGTATTCCTGTCCCTTTCGCCGCTTTCCCCCCTTGCGGGGTTCGCGCTCGACTTGCATGCCTAATCCACGCCGCCAACGTTCATTCTGAGCCAGGATCAAACCCTTCAATTGTTTTACGCTTAGCCGAACCGCCGCCTTGCGGCAGGGTTACTGCCTTCGGGCTGCGGCCGGTTGGTTAGCCAACTGAAAGTCTTGATTTTGAACCCTCGGACATCCTCCCGTGAAAGAGGACATCCAAGAGCCATTTGCACGGTCTTGTGCTGGCTTACAAAAATTGACTTGGGATCAACTACCAAATTGTCAAAGAACAAAAATCCCTGATTGGCTCGGGCCAACTTTCACTGGCCTGTGCCGTTCAGGGATCAGGTATTCTAACAAGCGATGAGGCTGTGTCAACAGGCTGCGAAAAATTTTTCTCCGCGTGGAAACTGCCCGCTGAGAAGCCCTTCACCGCCGTGAATTCTCACGACCGCCTGATTGTAAGGGCGCACTCGAGTATTGTCCAGCAGTGTTCGCCGTAATTCGATCGAGACGCTGTCCAAAAATACGCGGACCAGATGATCATCGTCGCCAAAGGCCGTGTGACTTGAAGCAGGGCGGTCCCAAAAAGGCGCCATGCACAAAGAGGGTAAGGGCCACACGACGGTTGCGCTTTTCGCACTTCTCAGGGCATGCCTAAAACTGCTCCAGAAAACGAACATCGTTGCGATAAAACTCGCGGATGTCGCTCACCTGGTGCCGCCGCGCGCAAACACGTTCAACTCCCAAACCAAAAGCAAAGCCGCTGACTTGCTCGGGATCGTAGCCGACCGCCCGGAGGACGTTCGGATCGACCATGCCGGCGCCGCCCATTTCGATCCAGCGGTCGTGCCAGCTCATGTCGACCTCGACGCTCGGCTCCGTGAATGGAAAGAACGACGGCCGAAAGCGGATGTGAATGTCGCCGCCGAAGAAACTCATGGCAAACAGCCGCAGCACGCTTTTGAGATCAGCCATCGTCACGTGGCGGTCGACCAGCAAGCCCTCGATTTGATGAAACATCGGGTAGTGCGTGGCATCGGCCGTGTCGGGCCGATAGACGCGGCCGAGCGAAATAATGCGCACCGGCGGCGGCGTCTGCTCCATGACGCGAATCTGTACGGTGCTCGTCTGGCTACGCAATAGCAGCGGCGGACCGGCCGAACCTTTGCCGCCGAGCGATTGGGCGGTCGATAAGTAAAAATTCTCGAGCGG
Organism: Pirellulales bacterium; assembly: GCA_035694685.1. Lineage (GTDB taxonomy): Bacteria > Planctomycetota > Planctomycetia > Pirellulales > JAICIG01 > DASSFG01. Next base: position 8,022 of record DASSFG010000019.1, on the reverse strand, counting down.
GTCACGGGCAGGATGCTCAGCCGGAATGTTGAGCGCCTCGAAGTTGTGCCACTCATCTTCAATCTCGGGGCCTTCGGCCACGTTGAAGCCCAATCGCCCCATGATCTGCTTCAGGTCTTCGATCGTTTGCGTCAACGGGTGCAGGTGGCCCAGTCGGCAGCGCCGGCCGGGCAGCGTGGGGTCGAAACCGGCAGCGCCGTCGGCCGCGACCGCAGATTGGGAGGCGCGCTGTTGCGCCGTTTGAAAAGCCGCCTCGACCGACTGCTTGACCTCGTTGAAGCGTTTGCCCGCCGCCGGTTTAGCGGCCTTATCGACCGCGCCCAGCCCCTTTTGCAATTCTTTGAGCCGGCCGCTCTTGGCGCCGAGGAATTCGACGCGTGCCACCTCCAGAGCGCCAGCATCGCCGGCCGCCTGGAACGCAGCAAGGGCCGCAGATTCAAGCTGATCGAGTTGGCAGATAAACTCCTCGAGCGTCATCACTTGAGGGCCTCAACAAATTGTTCGACAGATATCCCGGCGTCGCGGATCAGCGTTCGCAGGGTGCCTTTTTTGAGCGCTTTGTTGCCGTGGATTGGTACCGAAAGGACGTTGGGAAAGCCTGGCTTGCGAAGAATGTGATGCGATGCTCGGATCCGGTCCAAGACAAATCCAAACTTCGCGAATGCCCGGCAGGCTTGTGCTCCTGTGACTTGCGGCAGTTCAGCCATCGAGCTCGATCCATACTCGCTGCTCGTTCTGCTCGGGTTCTCGTGGAGGAATTAGCCAGGGCACCAGCTCCCCGTGCGCCTGATAGCTCTCAATGGCGCCGGCGTAGGCCTCCTTGATGTTCTGCACCGCTTCGTCAATGGTATCGCCTTCGCTCACTACGCCGGCGAGGTCGGCTGCACGTACACAATATCCGTCGTCTTCCCGAGACAACAAAACGCAGCATTGGCGCATCGTCTGTCGCGATGGTTGAAGCATGCCTTACCGTCCAAATAACCTGCCTAACAGCATTGCTGGCTCAAGTCGCTGCCCTTTTCACGCGCATCGCCCTCGACGCAAAGATAACGGCCACCTGATTTGCATCCTGGGGATGCAATTTCAAGCCGCGCCCAGCGCCTGGCGCACCTGCGCGACGACCAGGTCAAACCCGGCCGGATCGGCGATGGCCATTTCGGAGAGTGTCTTGCGATCGAGCTCGAGGCCCGATTTATTGAGGCCGTTGATGAACTCGCTGTAACGCAAACCGCGCTCGCGGACGGCGGCGTTCAGGCGGATAATCCACAGACGGCGGAAATCTCGCTTGCGAGCACGCCGATCGCGGAAGGCGTAGGCGCCGGCGCGGGCCAGCGTCTCTTTGGCCGTGCGATAAAGCCGGCCGCGTCCGCCGACATAGCCCTTTACTTTGCGGAAGAGGCGCTTCTTGGCCTGGGTGCGGGCCGCGCCTTTCATACTTCTCATGCGAATCTATCCCTTATGCGACTTATAGCGGTGCGACTAATAGCTGTACTTGCCCAGCAATATCTGAATGCGCTTGGCCTCGGTGTCGGAAACGACCGTCGTGCCGCGCAAGTTGCGGCGACGCTTCTTCGACATGCCGGCCGCCAAGTGGCTCGTGCCCGCGTGGCGGTGCTTGGCTTTGCCGTTGGCCGTCAGGCGGAAGCGTTTCTTGGTGGCCTTGTGAGTCTTTTGCTTGGGCATCGGTATTGGGGGTTCTGCTGCGAGCAATTGAAAGAAGCTGGCATTATAGACGATGCAAAGATTTAGGGAAGGGCCGTTGCGTCGCTCGACTTGTCGATTGGCGTGTCATGAAGTACGATTGGAGGTCTTCTTTCCCCGATAGCTCAGTTGGTAGAGCGAGCGGCTGTTAACCGCTAAGTCCAAGGTTCGAGTCCTTGTCGGGGAGCTCCTTTGTCGCTCACTGGTGCTCCGTCAGCCGTGCTGTGATGACAGAGCACTAGCGGAAAATAAGCAGAAGCGAGCAGGGCTTATTTATCGACGTCGAGCTCGTCGCCGTCGATGAACCCGTGCGAGTTCGTCCGCTATTCCCGGGAACGAATCGCTAGAGCAAGGTCTTGCTCGTAAGTCGGTGATTGAACGAAAGTTGTCTCGGCGGTGGCTTCAAGATCACTTTGGTCTGCCATCTTTCCACTGCCCGGATGAAGCCATTGTGCGCGGTATTTGCCGCGCGGGAGCTTGATGCCAAGCCTGGCCGAACTCCCGCCGCGCACGTAGATGGCGTATTCTTTACCGCGATGGGCGAGCACTTGCGCTCGCCCGCCCTCTGGTAATCCACTGACGATCGATGCGTTCGGGATCATCCGCACGAAGTCGAAACTCTCGATGAAACGTTTCAGCACGCCCAGTTGACGCCTCAGATCTCGGCCACCGCCGCCGGGAGCGTCGGGCGTGGCGGTCCCCGCCTCGTGGCCTACCGTAAACGAGTAATCAAGGTTGTCGTAAACCGAGCCCCCGGCCAGCAAAAATTCCCAGCCCTCGCCGCGATACGTCAAGTCGTCGCTGCCGCGAAAGCCCGTCTCGTCGTCGCCAATCGGTTTGTGCAAATGGAAATTCGCAGCCACGGCGTCTGGTGGTGTGGCGTAGTGAAAGTTGAAAATCGACACCTGCGGATTGGCGTCGGCAATTTTGGTTGAGCCGTTGGCAATGTTCTGGGCAATCAAGTGCCGCTGGGGAAAATCGTCTTCGGCTTTACTCAATGTCGCCGCGATGCGAGCTTGCCAGTCGAGCGTGACGCCGCCGAAATAGGGCTCGTTGCAGATCTCGTAGTAGAGGTTGTCAAAGCCCTGCAGTTCGCCGGCCAGCTTGCGGACCAGTGCCATTTGCACGTCGGTCACGGCATCGTCTTTCAGGGCATAGACGTCGGTCCGTGCCAAATGGCCGATGCGGTTGACGTTGTTCGCGGCATTCAGCGGACTGCGAGACCACATCGACTCTTCATAGAACGGACAAAAGAGGACGAGCTCGACGACGATGCCTCGTTTGCCGGCCTCGCCGACGAATTGCTTCAATCGCTCAAAATACGCCTCGTCCCAGCGGCTGAGATCGAACTTGTTGCCACCGCCGGCATAGCCTGGCTGATCGCTGCGCGCCCAAGGAGCAATCAGCCGCCCCGTGGCCGGAGCCAGTGTATTGCCCTTGATGTTGAAGTTTCCGGGCACCTCGCAATAGACGCCCGAGAAAGTCCGCGTCAGGTTCAGCCCGTGCGACTGAAGTTCATCCAGGTACGGAATGAAATCGAAATGGAGATTCAGCACCGCGCCATAGTGCTCGGTGGACGTGACGAGCACCGCCGGCTTACCGCGAAACAAGAAATAATGTGGATTATCAGGGTGTAAACGAAGCGGCTCTCCCGAATAGGCAACCGCAGCCGCTTGCACGACAAGCAGGCAGATCAATGAGACTCGCATATTGCTCCTCGGGGCACAATGATGAGAGCGGAAACGGCGGCTAGCAGCCAACAGCGCCTCGAAGCTGAACTGAAAAGGCGGGGTCATGCGGATAGTTTAAACGACGATCCAGGGACTTGCTATCAGCGCCTCTTCTTCAGACTATGTGTTTGCGGGGCGCCCTATCCGGCCCATGATTCACTCTGCCTTATAAGAAATACCGTCTTCCGCGGCCTGGATCCTCACAGGCCGTCGGCTCGCACGCAGCGTGCTCTTGGTCGCGCTGATTGGGGGATGGAAAATCACAACCGACGTGACGGAGTACCGGTGGCCTCTTCTCCTGTTGGCTGAGGTGCGCGGGGCATCGGTCTGGCGTTTACCACCGATGGATCCAAGACGGCTCCTAGCGCGGCCGCTGGCAAAACCGTAGCGAAGTCGAGACCCGGCATCAGGCGTTGATTCCGGCCCGCGGCGGCCTACACCCCTGCCTGGATCAGAGGAGAGGCCACCGGTACTTGAATGTAGAACAGGCGTGCTCCTCGCGGCTTTGTATCTCCGTTTGATCCATCACGGCATGCAAACGATGGGAAGGCTCGGCCGCTGAGCATCGCCCTAAGTATCGTGTAGCGGTGTAAAGCAGCGACTGTAGCTTGCCTTCAACCATTGCCGCACGTCCAATGTCGAACGAGACATCGCTTCTATTTCTTGCAACCAAAACCGAGGCCAAGACCATGATCCGCTCCGTCATACAACTATTGGCGTCTTCTGCCCCCAGGTTGGCCGCCCGTCGAACCGCACGCAGCGCGCTCGTGGTCGCGCTGATTGGCGTCGGCCCGTATGTACGCAACGCGACGTGTGCCGTCGGGTTGCGGGCCGGCGTTGCGAAAGTTGACATCACCGACCGTGAAGCCGGCCCGGTCAATGACCCACTGTTCGTCAAAGCGCTCGCGCTGAAGTCGGACGCGACGACCCTGGTGGTGGTCACCGTCGACGCCGTCGCCCTCGGCGAGATTGGCCGCATCAAGAACGATTACTTGTCGAACGTGCGCTCGCGGCTGCAGAAAGAGCTTGGCATTCCGTCGACCAACGTGCTGATCAACGCCAGCCACTGTCACGGGATCGTGTGCGCCGACGTCGAAGGGCGGACCTTTGAGGCCGTGAAAGCCGCCTTGAAAAACATGGTCCCCGTGAAAATCGGTGCGGGCACGGGTAACGAGGACCGCATTATGGAGAACCGCCGCTTGAAACTAACAAGCGGCAAAGAAGCGGACGTGCGGCACGCCTACTCGCTGCCGCCGGACGAAGAGGTAGCCGAGGTCGGCCCTGTGGATCCGCAGATTGGAATCCTGCGGGTCGATCGAGAAGACGGTCGGCCGCTGGCGGTCGTTTACAACTTCGCCTGCCATCCGATTCAAGGAGTTCCCAGCGGGGCCAATACGGCGGATATCATTGGCTTTGCTTCGAAAGTAATTGAAGACAACCTCGGCGAGGGAACGCTCGCGCTGTTTCTGCAGGGTTGCGCCGGCGACATCAATCCCATCGATTACAAGGACGTCGACCATCCCCGCAGTGCGGAGCCTCTCGGCAATCTGCTGGGACTCAGCACGCTCGAAGGCTGCCGAAAGATCGCGTGCCGCGACGACGGCCGGCTCACGGTCGTCAACGAGTCAATCGAGCTGCCGCGGGGTGATCGGAGCGAGCGGATTATCGCTATGGAGGCCGAACAGTCGCGGCTGCTCAAGTCGCTGAAGGGAACAAGCCTCAACCTTAAGACCTTTATTCCGCTGGTCGTGAAATACAACGTGTCGGGCGAGTTCCCGTCCTACTATTCGCACCGTTACATGCACGACGCTTCGCTGGGGCGCGACGACCTGTCCAAGCTCGACGCGGAAAACCGCCGCAACATCGAGCAGTACATCGACAACATCCACGTCATGGAAGAATTGACTCGCTTGCAGACCAATCTGGCCTTGCTTCGTAAACACCAGGCGAGCCTGATCGACTCCGGCAAGCGGACCATTGCCGTCGAATTGCTGGCCGTCCGCGTTGGCGACTTCGTCTTGGTGACGTTTCCCGGCGAGTTGACGGTCCGGATCGGGCTCAACGTCAAAAAAAGCTCTCCGCATCAACCGACGTTTGTCGCGGGCTACACCAACGGCTACATCTACTATGCACCGACGGCCGATCAACTCTTGAACGTCGGCGGCGCCCAGGAAGACAGCGACTGCATCCTCGCGCCGGAATGGCAAGAGAAATACGAGAACCAGGTGGCAGAGATGCTGAAGAAGCTCTGATGCCCGGCACGATCTCCTGGATCTCCTCCGCCGCGGCCCGATCGCGGACGACCGTAAGCAGGAAGTTGCCCGAATCGAACGGCCGGATCGACCAGCGACCGAAAATCGTTCCTTCGCCGTCGAACTGTCCTTGATAAAGCACCTGGTGCTTGCCCAGGTACTGTTTCACCATCACCACCGCGCCCTGGCCGTCGCACGTGCCGTCGAAGGTAAAGCGGCCGACGCAGTCGGCACCCTCTCCACGGATGGCGCCTTGCCCGAACTCGAACGTCAATTCGTGCATTTCTTGCCGGCCCCAGCCTCGTTGCTCCCAATAGCCCCGCCAGGCGCTTTTGCTGGCCATCGTGACGACTCCATTGCCTGAAATTGGACTGAAGAATTGCCCTCGAACACGTCTCTATTTGTGACAGTGCCTCGCCATCAAGGTTCACTCTCGGCGCGAGCCTGCATTATTCACCGGCTCATGGAAGCCCGACGCGTAAGCGAGGAGGAGCAACGGCTTTCCCTTGCTCACGCGTCGGGCTACTAATCGCGCAGTGTGCTCGTGAATTTCCTAGGCATGCCTCAAGAACAGATACAGCACCCGCAGGGCGACGACGCCGAGCACCAGAATGGCCAATTCAAGCCCGGTAAACACATAGCGCCGCTGTCGGAGGCGATACAACTCGGACACCGTCAGGTCGCCGAACTCACGCACCGTGATTTCCCGCAGCTTCTCGGCGCTTTCAGGTTCCGCTTGCTGGATGGCCCCAAATTCGTTCAATTCCTCGTCGGATGAAGACGGCGCTGCCTCATTGTCTGCCGTAAGATTGTTCTCGATCGAGAGTTCATCCCGTGGTCCTAGTGGCGCTACAGTAAATCGCTCGGCGACTTGCTTGTGGAATCTGTCGTCGCTGCGCGAGAGACGCGCGACAACGAGCCAAACCACGACCGTCATCACCACGAACAGCACCAAAAACACGCCGTTGGCAAACCGTTGATCGACCGGCTCGGGTTCGATCCATACCGGCTCGCGGCCGATCAAGAGCGGCGCAAGCTGCTTGAGCACGACGCCCGGCTTTTCCGGCTGCGCCGAGGAAGAAGAGCGATAGCCCCACTTCTTGAAAAAGAAGCCGGCCAGGCGCACCGATTCCGTGATGCGATCGCCCTGCGGAAATCCCTTGGGCAGCTCGCGAACGCAGAACGTAAGCGGGTTGTCTTGAGAGTCGGGGGTAAAGACCTGCATTTCATAAAAATGGTCGATGCCGAACCGGGCCACGATGTCGGGATCTTCGACGCGCCGCAGCACCGCCTGCCGCGCGGTGCCCGTCAGGTCCACCAGCCTGCCGAACTGACTCTGTGGCTTGTTGAACAGCGGCTCGACGCTGGCCTTGCGACCTTCTGGCGGCACCGCACGGAAAAGCTGCTTCGTCCCCACGCGCTCGACGGCGGCGAGCAATTGGTAAAAGCACTCCCGGTCATCTGCCGTCAGGCCGGGTCGCGAGCTGATTTCGTCGAACAGCCCGACGTCCATGCCGAGATCCCCCAGCGGAGTCGGCGGGTACCAGGCGAGGCGCCGCGCGATCAGCACCGGAGTTGACGACTCTCCTTCGCCGCCGGCCAAAACGGTAAACAGCCCCTTTACGCCCGCACGCTCGTCGAGCGCGTCGCCCGACCGCCACGTTTTGGGCACGGCCAGGGCATAGACGATCACGCGGTCGCGCTCCTCGCCGACCTCCATTTCGCAACGATAGTAGCCGGGTAAATCGAACCGCTCCGCCGCTTCGGCGGGCGGCTCATACCGCGCAACGCGGAAGACGGTGCCGCGCCAGGCGACCATCTCGCCGCGGAAGTTTTCGGGGGCATCGAGAATGTCCCGCGGCGTGACGCCGCTTTTCGACCAACGATCGATGTCCAACAGTGAAAACCGCCGCACGGCATAGAGCGAGCGCCAAAGCAGCTCGTCGCCCTCCGGTGGAATAACTTCGCCATCACTCGCCCGATCGAGCCAACCGGCGGCGCCCAACAGCTCGAGCATGCCGCGCGGCGAAGAATTCTCATGCTGGTTCTTCTCGTCCCGTCCAGGCGGTGACGGTTGTTCGGCAGCAGCAGGTTTGGCAGTCCGCGATGCGTGCCCGCGGATTTTTACTTCCTGGGCGTCGCCGAAGCCGCAGACCGTCAGCCAGCAGATAAACAACGACAGGCCGACGCCCAGTGCTCTGCCAATACTCAAATGATGGATCAAAAGATCGTCGCCATTGTCGTAGGGTGGGACTGGAACGCGCGAAATGCGGTCACGCCTGGCAATCGCGTTAATGCTGATTTTGTTCCGCCACGACGGGGCTTGCCCCCGTCGAGCG
>DASSFG010000018.1:0-6674 GCA_035694685.1 Pirellulales bacterium | reverse complement strand
CGCCATTTGAGTGTCGTCGGTGTACCAGATCTCCTCGCTTGGGTAGGCAATCAAGCTATCGGCCGTCGGAAAGCGAACGCGAATGGCTTCGGCCTCTTGCGCCTCAAACCTACCCCCGAGCGCGTCCCCGACCGCAAGGCCGAATAGGCAGCCCTCAAAGCGATCTTCCAGTGTGGGTACAGGAGTCATCAGGAGAAGTCGTTGCCATCCAATTAGCCCAATTCGCTCACGTCGGCTGGTCCTTTGCTCCAATATGAGGAGCCAGCAGCGAACAATATCGCCGAAATCACCGCTTGCAGAAAGTGGCGCTTGCTGAGCAAGACGCTTGACGGCATGGCAACGCCTTGCTAGCCAAACGCATTGGGAAGATAGCGACGGCGACCGCGCGCAAATTTCGAGGCTCCAAATTGGAACCTCAAAGCTTCAGCTTCGTCCGAGGAAAGCTGGAACATAAGCTCTGCCGGAAATCGGTCGGGAATCGTCGAACCCGGTATTTCAACGACTGTTCCACGCGGTGAGGAAAGTGCGGGAGTCCCAGGCGCGGTTCGACGTTCGCCAGGAGCTGTTGCGTGCGGCACTCGACGTGCAACTCAACGGCCCGGACGCGCTGTTTGATGTAGCGCTTTTGTCTGCCGCGGAGCGGTAAAGGAGTGTAGCCGCGGGTGCAAACCCGCGGAAAACGTGGCAAAAACCCGATGAAGCCGCGGAGCGGCGACGTAGTGTCAACCGTCGCCCCTCCGCCGCCGCTCCGCGGCTTCGCCATCGCACGTCACACTGTACCGCGGGCTTCGCCCACGGCTACATTCCGAGCGCCGCTCCGCGGCGGAGATTGAAATGCGCAACATCAAAAGATGCGCTCAAGGCCGATCCCGATCCGCGGTTGGCGATAAGACGCGTCGCATCCTGCGTCTTACACAGGCGCTGACGGCGGACGAGATGGCCGATCGCTTCGAATATCTCAGCGATTGGCCTTCCACATAGAATTGCGCCCGCAAGGATCCTGTCGTACGTCGGCCAATGCCTACCGTCTGCCTGTTGCCTTCATTGCCGCGGCAATCTCGCCGAGCGCCTGCCGGCCGGCGGGCAGGAGCTTGTGCCGCCGGATGAAGCCGTGAATCATGCCGGCGTAACAACTCCATTTGACCGGCACGCCGGCCGCTTCCAGCCGCCGCGCATAAGCGTTTCCTTCGTCGCACAAGGGATCGCACTCGGCCGTGATGATCAAAGCCGGAGGCAGGCCGCGGTGCGACTCTGCCCGTAATGGCGAGACATAGGGTTGCCCGCGCGCGGCATGTTCCGCAACATAGTGGTCGAAAAACCAGGCCATCGCGTCGCGCGTGAGCAGGTGGCCTTCGGCAAAGTCGCGATATGAGGAGGTGTTCAGATCGTTGTCGGCGATCGGATAGAGCAAGATTTGCAATGCCAGCTTGGGGCCGCCACGGTCGCGGGCCACAAGTGCCGTTACCGCCGCGAGGTTTCCGCCCGCACTATCGCCGCCGACGGCAATGCGGGCGGGATCGACGTTCAGCGTGGCGGCGTTCTCCACCACCCAGCACGTCGCGGCGTAGGCGTCGTCGACGGCCGCCGGATAAGGGTGTTCCGGCGCCAGACGGTATTCAACCGAAATGACGACACAGCCGGCCGCATTGGCAATCGAGCGGCAGAGTCCGTCGTGCGTGTCGATGCTGCCGATCACCCAGCCGCCGCCGTGAAAGTACACCAGCCCGGCCAACGGTCCCGTCCCGGCGGGCGTGTAAACGCGAACCGGCAGTTCGCAGTGCGAGCATGTTGCGGTGAGATCCTCGACCTTGGCGACCTGCTCAGCGGGGCCCAACGCGGCCGTCTGGACGAGCATCGCCGCGCGGGCTTCGCCGGGCGTTTGCAAGTGCATGGGAGTGCCGCCTGCCGCCGCGGCCAACTCCAGCAGTCGTTTGGCGATCGGATCAAGCGGCATCGGTCAGTGCTGCCTCTCGATCTGTGAGATTTTTTCGACGCGCCGCGCGTGCCGGCCGCCTTCGAATTCGGTTTTCAGCCACATTTCGACCATGCGGTCGATGAGCTTTTCGCCCAGCATGTCGGCCGAGAGGCAGAGCACATTCAGGTCGTTGTGCCTGCGGCTCATTTCGGCGGAGAGATCGTCGTGGCAGGGTGCGGCGCGCACGCCAGGGAACTTATTGGCCACGATCGACATGCCGATGCCCGTGCCGCAGATGAGAATGCCACGTTCCACTTCGCCTTGGCTGACCTTCGTGCCCACGATGCTGGCCACGTCGGGATAATCGACGCTCTCGCCGCTGTTCGTGCCGACGTCGGTCACCTCCTGACCGAGCCTCGTGAGCAGGTCGATCAGCTTCTGCTTGATGTTAAAGCCGCGGTGGTCGCTGCCAATGGCAATTCGCATGGCGGTATCCTCGCGCGTTGGTGCGCTGTTTCAGGGCTTGATTTGTTCCGCCGTCCACTCGACCCAACGTTCGATGTCGGGCCTCATTTGGGCCAGGCATCGCTCATAAAGCTCCGCCGGTCCGCCGACTGGGTCCGCCACGTCGTCGCCGTCGTGGCTAAGTAGCTTGACGCGCTCGGCGGCGGTCGGCCATTCGGCCAGGATGGCCTGCCGATGCGAGCGGGTCATCGCCAGGATCAGGTCGGCGTGCCGCACGAGCTGTTCGGTAAGCGGCTGGCTTTCGTGGGCGGTCAGGTCGATGCCCAGAGGCGACAGCACGTTGATCGCTTCGTTGGCGGCACGTCCGCCCAACATGGCGGCGATGCCCGCCGACATCACAATCGCCCCGCGGTCTTCGATTTCGGCCGCCTTGCAGCCGAGCTTCTCCGCCAACAGGTGGCGGAACAGTCCTTCAGCCATCGGGCTGCGGCAGGTGTTGCCGGTGCAGACAAAGAGAACGATCATACTGGCCAGCCGCTTTAAGGTTTGTGCCGAGACGACGCCGACCTCGACGACGTCGAAATCGCGGTCGCGCACCTTGACCACGCTGCACGGTTGGCCAAAGCGGCTGCGGCCGTCGTCCAGCACCAGGTTCAAGCTCTCGCCGAAAAATTCAATCATCTGCTGCGCCGTCACTGGATCGACGCCGTCGCGGCGTACGGCTGCAATGACCACGGGCCCGGCCAGCAGACGCAGCACGTCGAGCACGAGTTGGTGGCCCGGCACGCGCAGCCCGACAAAACCGTCTTTTACGAGCGACTGCTGCACCTGCCGGTCGAGCTGACGAACCAGGCTATCGGGATGCCGGTCTTCGACAATCATCGTGACCGGTCCAGGCCAGCAACGCCGCGACAAACGTTGGCCCAAAGGACCAAGGTACGGTGCGTAGTCGAGAGCTTCGTCGGGACTTTTTATGGCCAATGCCAAGGCGTGTTGATCGCTGCCGGCGAAGGCTTGCAACCGGTCCACGGCGGGCTGGCAGAGGGCGCTCGCGGCCAGACAATAAAGCGTCTCAGTCGGCAATGCCACCAAGTGCCCTTCGGCCAACGCTTGCACCGCGCGATGAACAACATCGCGAGAATCCTCGGCGTTGCGCAACTCGATCACTGCGGGCGGCATTCGGCAAACAGCGGGCGAAAGAGGTGGTTTTGAACGTAACGCGTTACTATACCGCTTGTTGCGCCCGGTGGTCAAGGTGCTTGGGTACGCAGGCGCTAGCCATTTATAGGTCATGCGGCCATTACTGGTGCGTAGGTCAGGCTTTCCAGCCTGACGGCGTCAGGCTGGAAAGCCTAACTACTGAGACGGCCAACGTCTCAATTTGGCCCGCACGACGTATAGCAAAAAAATACGGTCCCTGACTGTTGCAATGCCGATCAAACGTCATTAGAATCTTAATGAGTTTGAGACGCTGTCGCAATTAGCCCTCCTGCCGGTTTCTCCCCCGCCGTGAACGAAGCCATCTACGACCTTGTCCCCCTCGCCCAACTTAGCGCCGGCGCCACCGCCATCGTGGCGGCGGTCCTAGGCTGTTCCGACCACATCCACCGACTGCACGAAATGGGGCTCCGCAGTGGCGCTCCGATTGAAATGGTGCAGCCCGGCAGCCCCTGCATATTGAGACTCGGTAGCCAGAAGCTCGGTTTTCGTGCCGACGAGCTGCTGAGTGTGCTGGTTAAGCCGAGTACACTCGTCTCGCCTGGGGCAGCCGCTTGAGCCAGCCAGGCGTCTGCCGACTCGCGGAGCTTGCCGTCGGCAAACGGGCCACGGTCAGGCAAATCGCGGGTGGGGACGACGTTAGTTTGCGGCTGCTGGAGATGGGACTGACGCCCGGCGTCGAAGTGAAGATGGTCGGACAAGCGCCTTTGGGCGACCCGATCGAACTCGAAGTCCGCGGTTATCGGCTATCCATTCGCAAGAGCGAGGCCGCGCGAGTCGAAATTGAGCCGCTGTAATGTCCCTCGCCGCTGACCGCCAAACGCTCACTGTCGCCCTGATCGGCAACCCGAACACGGGCAAATCGACGCTCTTCGGGGCGCTGGCCGGAGTGCGGCAGCGGGTGGGCAACTATCCCGGCGTCACGGTCGAAAAAAAAATCGGCCAGATGGTTTGCCAGGGCCGACAGTTGACCCTGGTCGATTTGCCCGGCACCTATAGCTTGGCGCCTCGGTCGCCCGACGAAATGGTGGCGGTCGACGTGCTGCTCGGGCGTCAGACCGATGCCCCGCCCATCGACGTCGTGCTTTCGATTGTCGATGCCAGCAACTTGGAGCGAAACCTGTATTTGGTCAGCCAGGCGCTCGAATTGGGGCTGCCGACGGTCGTGGCGCTCAACATGACCGACGTGGCCCGCGAGCGGGGCATCGAAATCGACGTTGGCCAATTGAGCGCACGGCTGGGCATACCCGTCGTTGAAACGCAGGCAAACAAGCGCCGCGGGATCGACGAACTGGCGTCAGCCCTAGTGCGCGCCGCTGACGAAAAGCGGCAACCGGTCGAAACGCCATTCCCCGCCCCATTCAAAGAAGAAGTCTGCCGTCTCGACGCGCTGTTCAATCAGGCTGGCCAAGCGCCGATCCCGCGCCCACTTTTGGAGCGCTTGTTGCTCGACACCTCGGGCTACCTGGAAAATCACCTGTTGACCAATGGCCGGGCCTCGCTGGCGGCTGAGCTGCGCGCAGCGCGCGATCGTTTAGCACAGGCCGGCTGTGGCGTGCCCGCCGTCGAGGCACTGGCCCGCTACGGCTGGGTGGCGCAAGTGCTCGACGGAGTCGTCACTCGCCCGCAAGTCCGGCTACAAACGCTCGGCGACCGCATCGACCGCTTGCTCACACACCGCGTGTGGGGCTCGCTTTTCTTTCTGGCCATGATGATTGTGGTATTTCAGTCGGTCTTTCGGCTGGCGGAATATCCGATGGAATGGATTGAAGCAGCAATGGGCGCGACCGCAGCCGGCGTGGAGCAACGGTTGCCCGCCGGCGCGTTGCAAAGCCTGATCGTGAAAGGCTTGATCGGCGGCGTGGGGAGCGTGCTCGTCTTCCTGCCGCAGATCGTGATTCTGTTCTTCTTCATCGCCGTGCTGGAAGATTGCGGCTACATGGCCCGCGCGGCGTACCTGATGGACAAACTGATGTCGCGGGTCGGCTTGAGCGGCAAGTCGTTTATTCCTCTGCTCTCGTCGTTTGCTTGCGCCATTCCAGGCGTGATGGCCACACGCGTCATCGAAAACCGCCGCGATCGTCTCACAACCATTCTGGTGGCGCCGCTGATGAGCTGCAGCGCTCGGCTGCCGGTCTATACGTTGTTGATTGCCGCCTTCATCCCCGACCGATCTTACGCGGCGGGATTGATCGGCCTTCAAGGGCTGACGATGACGGCCATGTACCTGATCGGCATCGTCACGGCGGTGCTGGTCGCGCTCGCGCTCAAGAGCACGCTGCTGCGCGGACCCACGCCTCCGTTCGTCATGGAACTGCCGACGTATAAATGGCCCTCGCCGGGCACGGTCGTGCATCGTATGGTCGAGCGCGGCTGGTCGTTCGTGCGCAGGGCGGGCACGCTCGTCGTCGCCGTTTCGGTGCTCGTCTGGGCGGCCCTTTACTATCCGCACAACGCCGACGTGGTGGAGGCCCCGTTTGCCGCTCACAAACAACAGCTCGAAGACCGTCTGCTGCAGCTTCGCGCCGACGACCCACGGCGCGAGCGTGTCGAAGCTGAGTTGCGGACTGTGGAGTATGAAATCGACGGCGCGTACAGCCGGCAGAGCCTCTTGGGACGTCTAGGGCGTTTTATCGAGCCTGCGGTGCGGCCCTTGGGCTGGGATTGGCGCATCGGGTCGGCCGCGATCGCGTCGTTTCCCGCGCGCGAGGTGGTGGTGGCGACGCTGGGCATTCTCTACAACCTCGGCGAAGACGTCGATCTCGATGAATTCGACGACCGCAATCGCCTGCACGCGGCGTTGCGGAAAGCGACGTGGGAAGACACCGGCCAGCCGGTATTCAACGTTCCGGTGGCACTTTCGATCATGGTTTTCTTTGCACTTTGCGCGCAGTGTGCTTCGACTTTGGTAGTGATCAAGCGTGAAACGAACAGTTGGATCTGGCCCCTATTTACGTTCGTTTACATGACGGTGTTAGCTTATCTGGCAGCAATGGCCACTTATCAGATCGGTATAATGTTCACATGAAGGACGACCTGCAATGAACTTCGACTGGCAAAATCTCACAGCACTGAC
>DASSFG010000017.1:0-3229 GCA_035694685.1 Pirellulales bacterium | reverse complement strand
CGCAATTCCGAATTACGATCGTCGGGCTTTCCGAGAAGCATTTGTCAACGCCTTGGCGCACCGTGACTACACCCGCTTGGGTGCGATTCACGTGCAGTGGACGAACGACGCGATTACGATCAGCAATCCGGGCGGGTTCGTCGAAGGTGTCAGCCTGGACAACCTGCTGGTCGTGGCGCCGCGTCCGCGAAATCCCCTGTTGGCCGACGCCTTAAAGCGGATCGGACTGGCGGAGCGCACCGGCCGAGGTATTGACCTCATTTACCAAGGGCTATTGCGGTATGGGCGGCCGGCGCCAAATTATCGCCAGAGCACAGCGCAATCGGTGGTGTGTGTGGCAAATAAGTCTGGCGCCATGGCTGCGTAATCTGTAGAACATAGGCAAGGAGCGTTTGTGTTCAATATGCAGTATGGAGTGAGCCATGGATTCGAATGTGCCGAAATTGGATCGCGCTGTTTTGCGCGAACGGTTGATGTCGGAGTTCCTGCGTACCGTGGAGGATGTCGCCGATGCCGTAGACAGCGCGCCGGCAGGTCGCCTGATCCGGGACAGTGAAGAACCCTCACGGGTTGCTTTGGACCGCTTTCGCGAGAAGGTTTACGAAGCGGTCCTGCAGGCCAAGGTCGATGCGGCGGAAGCCGCTTTTCCCCCCTCCGAAGAGCGCGACCACGGGAAAGCGCCTGCGACATAAGGGGCGCCAGCTTTACAGTTTGCTTACTGTCAACGGGCGTATCTGCGTACGGCGCATCCGCTGGCACGATGCGCAGGAAGGCAGCCAAACACCCATCGACGCTTTGCTGGATGAGGCGGAACGGGCCATCAGCGAAGGCGTGCGAGAGATGGCCTGTCGCCTTAACCGTGGCGCCAATAGCTTTCAACAAACAGCGGAAAATCTCAAACGGGCCGCGCATTTAGAGGTGAGCAAGGAGACGTTGCGTCAACTGATTGAGCAGGAAGGGCGTAAGGTCTTCGAGGCCCAGCGCCGTGGCGAATTGGCTCCCGATTGGCAAGCCACGGATTGTCGCGCCCCATCGGGCAAGACGCGCACTTATCTTGGCGCCGATGGCGTGATGGTGCCCCTGATCACCGACGCAGAGAAAAAGAAACGTCGCGAGAAGATGCGTCAGAAGCGGCAAAAAAGCGGGCGCCGATGCCGCCCGTTGCCGCCTCGCAAGGAAGGCGCCGACCAGCAATACAAAGAGTTTAAAGTCGTAGCGTTCTACGACGAAAGCCAAGAGCATCGCTACGTGAACGTCACGAGCGGCGACCATTCGCTAGCGGGGCGGATGATGCAACGCATGGCCCTTCAGATCGGCTTGAAACAAGCGGAAGAAAAAATCGGCAACGTTGATGGCTCTCCCTGGATACGCAATGAGATCGAGTTCCACGGCCTGGTAGACGCGTTGGGGCTGGACTATTACCATCTTCGCGACAACGTCCAGAAGACGCGGCGCGTCGTTTATGGAGAAGAGAATCCTGCGGGGCGGGAATGGAAGAACGAAATCATGGGGATCTTCTATGAGCAAGGCTGTCAGCCCGCCTGGGAGCGGTTAACGGCCTGGCGCAGTACACTGCGCGGCGTCAAGCGACGAGAAGCCGACCGGCTCCTGAACTACGTCGCCCAACGCAATGACATGATCCGCTACCCTGAATTTCGGGAGCACGGGTGGCAGATCGGCAGTGGCCCCACCGAGGCGCAATGCAGGGCATCCACTCAACGGGTCAAAGGGCGTGGCCGACGCTGGGATCGGGCCAACGCGGAGGCCGTCATGGCCCTCGACTGCCTCGAAAGCAGCAACGCCTGGCACCTTTATTGGACAACCCTTGATCCCGAACGAAATTAGCTCCGCCAGAATCCTTGGCCAGACACGACCCCTGCCCGAATTTGACACCCATCGCCGCTGCCATATAATCTAAGCGGTTCAAAGGCCGAGCGCATTTGCGCTTTTTCACGGCCTTCACGATGGGAAATGCTACCGCTCATGGATCCGCGACCTTGTTGGGCACCGCTTGATTGGGTACGGCGCGGTGGAAAGGCCGGAGGCCCGTCCCGCCAATTGGGCCCATTTTGCGGTTCGTCGTTCGTTTGGGCGTGTCTCGCAGTGCTATTGGTCCGTGTCGGTTCGGCCGCCGCTGACGTGCCGGCAGACGACCCAGCTCCGCCCAATCCGCCTGCTGAAGCAGCGCCGCTCGACGATGCCAGGGCTGGCGAGCCGCAAGCTGAGGAGCAACCGGCCGCCAATAAGCCGGCCACCGATAAGCCGGCCGATCAACCCGTCGGAAACGCTAAGGCCGAGACGCACGAAAAACGCCTGGGCAAGTTGATCCACGTCCGGCAGCCCATCACCGACTCGACCGATCGCCGCATTCGCCGCACGATTGAAGACACGATCGCCAAAGCGAAGCACTCTGGCGAGTGGCCCGTGTTCATCATTGAGTTGCTGCCCGGCAAAACCGAGTATGGTCGCGCGCTCGACCTGGCCCACTATTTGGCCGCCGAACGCCGCAACGGCGCCAACACCGTGGCCTACTTGCCCGAAACCATCACCGGGCATGGCGTGCTGGTGGCACTGGCGTGCGATGAAATCATCATGGGCGAAGACGCGCACATCGGTGACGCCGGCGAGGGAGAAAAATTCATCAAGCCCTCGCAGCGCGACGCTTACGCCGAAGTGGCCGACAGCCGCAAGACGATTCCGGCCGACGTGGCGATCAAGATGCTTGATAAGTCGGTCGAGCTCTTGATGGTCGAGACCGAAGTGAGTCGCGAGTTCGTGCGCGCCGATCGGCTCGATGAGCTTCGTCGTAAAAAGTCGGTGGCGAAAAGCCAGGTGCTGATTCCCGCGGGCAAACCCGGCATTTTCACCGCCCAAGAGGCCCGCGATCTCGGCCTGGTGGCTTACATTGCGAATGATCGCGAAGAGGTGGCCAAGGCGCTCAGCTTGCCGCCGGCGGCGCTGGAGCAAGACCTGTCGCTGGCCGGCCCGCCGAAGCCCGTGCGCATCGCGGTGAAAGGGCCGATCTCGGCGTCATCGGCTGAGCTGCTGCAAAAGCTGATCGATACCGAAATCAACCGCGGGGCGAACCTGATCTGCCTGTGGATCGAGAGCGCCGGCGGCGATGCTTCGGCCAGCATCAACCTGGCGAATTTTCTGGTGCAAATCGACGCTGAAAAGCGGCGGACGGTGGCGTTCATTCCCAACGAAGCCCGTGGCGACGCCGCTTATA
>DASSFG010000016.1:0-5669 GCA_035694685.1 Pirellulales bacterium | reverse complement strand
AGAATGCGATCGTCGTCGCCGATCAAGGCTTTCACGAATCCGCGTGTTGCCGACATGGTGAGCGCCCGGAACACGTTCGCCATCGGCATTTTGGCGACGCGATAGCTGATGTTTTTGGCTTTTGCTTCCGTCTCGTTGATGCCTACGTGTGCCAGTTCCGGGTCCGTAAACAAGCAATACGGTATCAGGCGGTCACGCCTGGTGCGGCTGCCGCCTGATAGGTTGTCGAGCACGATGCGAAAGTCGTCTTCGCTGACGTGCGTAAACTTCGGACTGCCGGCCTTGGCGCTGTAGATCACATTCTTGCTCGGCAAGCAGGCCACGTTCGGACAGGAACCGCCGATCATCGCGCGCTCGACGACCGCCGTCGTCTGGCCTTTCTTTGCCAGCGTCCAGGCAACGAGTTTGCCTCCGACCCCGCTGCCGATGACCAGGTTCTGGACATGCTCGATACTCATAGATCATGTTCCTTTCGATGAGAGACCCGCGACACGCCCCGGACTGTTTCCTTGAGCTGCACCAAACGCCTGACCGAAGATCGTCTCAGCGCAGCCCGCCCGAAATGTAAAAGCTTTCGCCAATGACCCGCGCGGAATCGTTGGATGCCAAGAACACCGCGGCGGAAGCGATGCCTTGACAAGGTCGCTTGCCCCTTCGTTTCATACCGGCTTCTCATCCTGTTCTTTCAAGAAAACATCGTCTGCTCACGAACGTCCGTCACTGGTCGGCTGCCATCACGACAGAAAGCGCCGGCAGCAAGGCTCGAGCGGCCAAAAACGACGTCTCGGATTGGAAAGGCCAGGGCGCTCAGGGCCGGCGCCTTTAAGAGAATCCGAACGACAAGAGAAAAGGCGTTGAAAGACGCGCGCTCACCGCGTAGGCGGGCCTTTACCAGCCGGCTATCTGCTCAACATACCGCACCACGAACGCTCAACCAAGGGGCAGGTCGCCTCGCCTCTGACACTGGGCCGAGCGTCGCGAAATCAGCAGATGCTGGGCCAAGCTTCATGCCACTGCGAGGCGCGTTTCATTCGGGGTGGCGACATTCTCCTAGAGACGGGTAGTCTGTGTAGCCGCACGGCCAAGAGCCGTAAGATGTGCTTTGGTCCGGCGTCTTGATCCTTCACGGCAACACTACCTTGCTGGGTCGTTCTTCCAGCCGTACTTGTCTGCGAATTCCTTGGGCGAGAGCAACTCTTGCCCGTCGGCGGTTTGTATGACGTAGACGAGCTGCTTCTCGGCGCCCGGTGTGGCGAGATAGTGGCCGTCGGGGCTAATGACCGCGGACTGGCCGGCGGTGAGTGGCACGATGCTCGCTTGCAATTCACCGCTCGCAGCGCTCAAGACGCGGCAGGTGGAGCCTGGGGCGGCGATCCGCTTCAGGTCGGGCGAAAACTCAAACTGTGAATAGGATTCGGTCGGGACGTAGTGCGTGACATTGCTCAACGTCTTGCCCGATGCGACGTCCCAGCGGCGAATCTGGTAGTTGTCGACAGTCAGCAGTTCCTTGCCATCGTTGGACCAGTTGAGTGCGGCCAAACGGTCATGACCGCGCAGTTCGCGCACGACATTCAACTCGCCATCGCACACACAGATCTTGCCTTCGCCGTATCTGGCCGCTATCGTTTCGCCATTCGGTGACCACGAAATATGAGTCACGTCTCCCGTGAAGGGCTTGCCACTGCGCAGGCCCGCGGCGGTCTGGGTGTCCCAAATCGTCACGTCGCCCGTATCCGTGCCCGTCGCCAAGCGTGCCGCGTCGGGCGACCAGGCGATGGACCTGACCTCCGCCGCGTGCGGGCCAATCTCGCGCAGCTTTGTGCCGGCGGCCAGGTCGTAAATGGTGACCGTTTTCCAATCGGTGCCGTGCGCAATGAACGCGAGCCGCTTTCCATCTGGAGAAACGGCGATAGTACTGTCAATCGCGATGCCCAGCATCTTGGGCTGCCAACCCTGCTTTCCCTCTGACCAAAGAGCTGCGTCACTCCACTGCCGCGCGTCCAGCAGTGACCCGCTGTCGCCTAACCACCGTAGCAGAACGGTCCCATTGGCGGCAGCCTGCGGCAGGGATTCAACGCGTGACAAAGGGTCACGGCGCCAGATGTTGGGCTGCCCCCCACCCGACTCCGCGAGCGCTCGGCCGTCGGCCGACCAGGCAACGCAGTCGCTCGCACGCCGGAAACCAAGCGTCCGCCGCTTCTTGGTGCGCGTGTCGATCACATCCATGCCCCAGATTGCCCCTCCATGGTGGCTCGCCGCGGCGATGACGTGCCCATCGGCCGAATGAGCCAGACGCGCAATGGATGATGTGGTGGCCATCCGCTCGCCTTTTCGTACCTCCCATTCCTCCCACTTACAAGAGCCCCCGTCGGACTCGGAAATGTCGGTGTTCAGCCCCAACCTATCTCCCTCGTCAAGCCAGCGCAAAGCGGACCGCTGATGTTCGGCAGCTTTGACGGGCAGCGTGGCGCGGACCATCCCGTCGGCGACCTTCCAAATGATCATATCTTTGCGAGATGAGCTGAACGCAAGCGATTCGCCGTCTGCCGACCACGCGACCGTGCCCTCTCTCCCGCAATCTTCCGGGTGCAGAAACTCGCGCACGACTTCTCCAGTGTCTACGTCGAAGACGACGACGCGCCCCCAATTAGCCACAGCCAGCTTACCACTATCCGGAGACCATGAGAGGGACCACGCAGCGCGCAAGCCAGTGGAAAGCGAGCGGATGATCTCGCCCGAAGAAGGATCAACAAGCAGAACGCCGCCGCCCGCGCCGATCGCCAACGTCGCGCCGTCGGGCGACCATGCCAAACGTGTAAACCCGTTGTCGGATAGTCCGATAAACGTCGACGATACCAGCTTCCCAGTCGCCGCATCCCAAAGGCGCACGTTGGGGCGGGCACTCTCGGCCGACGCGATCCACTTGCCGTCGGGAGAGAAATCGACGGCCACCACGCGCGAGCCGTGGCCGATCAAGATCTTTGTCAGCCGCGGCGTGTTTCCACTGAAAGGTTCGTAGATTCGCACATGACCGTCCTGGCCGCCGACGGCCAGCAGTTTGCCGTCGGGGCTCAGCGCCACCGCTTGGTCGTGGCCGTATAAAGCGCCCGCTTGCAGCACCGCCTCGAGCGACCAGCTTTCGACGCCGGCTAATGCCGCCGGCCGTTGCACCAGCGCCAAGGGGCCCAGCGATTTTGGATTTTCGATTTTGGATTTTGGATTTGAGGCAGGGTCGCCCTGCGTTTGGCCACCGAAGTCACCACGCTCCGCGTGGTGGTCCTCTCCACGCGGAGCGTGGAGTTTACGGTCGTCTTGCGGCAGCAGAATGCCCTTGTCGCTGCTGAAGTCGATTCCGACGAGCCCTGAGTCATTCCGCCAGCCATATCTTTCGGCGAACTCCTGCGGCGAAAGTATCTCTTGGCCGGCGTCAGTCTCGACCACGTACACCAATTCGCTCTCGAACCGCGGCGAGCAGTGAAAATGCCCGTGCGGGCTGACCGACATCGTGCGATCGTGCGTGAAGTGCAAGAGCGTCGTGACCACACGACCTGTGGCCGCCTCGACGACCGGCACCGAACGGTCGGCGGCGAGATAGGCGAGGTAAGCGCCATCCGGAGACCACGCGGCGCGATTGTCAAACATGCGGTCCTCTTCCCAGGACAACTTAAATCTAGCCAGCCATGAGGGCGGAAAACGCGGCAACAAACAGAGCGTCTTCCCGGTCTGGGCGTCCCAGATGCGGCCGAAGCCGGCCAACCGCGTGCCGTCGCGCGACCAGGCCAGCCGCAACCTTGGAACGACTAGGGACGGATCGTTCTCGAGCTCGACCACCGGCTCGCCGCTCGCGACGTCGCGAAGCTCCAGGCGCTTGCCGTCGTCGTATACAAGCGCGATCCGCTTGCCGTCGGGCGAGGCGTCGGCCGGCGCCGACGCGTCCATTGTCTTGATCGCTTCTCCGGTTTCGAGATCCCAAAGCGTGGTCTTATCGCCGATCGTAATCAACCGGTTTGGATCGAGCGACCAGGTGGGCGCGTATTTCGATTCAGCCGGCAATGTTCGCAGCGCCTCCCCCGTATCGGTAGCATAAATCGTGAGCTCTTTTTCGCCGACGGCGGCGACGCGGCCGCCGTCGGGCGACACGCAGGGCCAACCGCGCCAATCGTCAAATTGGCTGAAAGCGCGCGGCTGCCCCGAAACGGGATCGTAGACCGCACAGAAATCCCGCCACCATGCGCGGATCGATCCGTCGTCGTTGCGCCAATCGGCGTAACCCTGCGCGTATCGTGTGAAGCGCGGCCGGCCGCCGGCGAGCTCCCAAACGGAGAGCACGTCGCCCTCGCCGCGCAGCGCGAGACACGCCCCATCGGGCGACCACGCGGACGTGAAAAGGTTCGGATCGCCTAGCAGAGTGTGCAATTTCCAAAGCGGCGTCGCGGTGGATAGCCTTTCCAGGCCGTCACGTGCGTCGCTTGGTGGGCCGGGAGGCCCATCGCCCGGTTTACGAGACGGGCCGGGAGGTTCATCGTCCGGGGCGGCAACCGACCATACGTTGCCGAACGAGGGGCCGAAGGCCAGCAGGTGTTTACCGTCGGGCGAGAGGGCGTACTGTGTAAGCCACTCGCCGTCGGGTGCCAGGTCGAACGATCCGGCAAGCTCGCCGGTGCTCGTATCCCAAACATACGCTTGGCCCTCTTCGTTTTCGTCGTTCTTACGCGGGACCGTCACGAGTATGTACCTGCCGCCCGGCGAAAACGCCCTGAAGCGAATCGCCTCGTTCACGCCGCACAGCGTGTGCAGCCGCTCGTTGGTATCGACGCGCCACAACTCGATGGCAGCCTGATCGCCTTGGCCGATGGGCACGGCCTTGATCAAGACGCCGTCGTCGCGCCAGGCGGTTGCTACGCCGGCGCCCGCGTCGCGCGAGGCACTGGCCGTGGTGTCCCAAATATCGTTGCCAATGGCCAGCCGCTCTCCGTCGGGCGACCAGCACAGCAGCGCAGTCAGCGTAGTCCAATGCGCCATCCAGGGACTCCACCCGCAGAACGTGCGATGCGAATCGAGCATTTCGCCGCTTTCGAGCGCATAGAGCTCGACGGTGTCCGGCCTTTCGCCGATGCCGCGCAGCATGGCCACAGCCAGCGTGCCGCCATCGGGTGAGAAGGCCGCATTAAAAACCTGAGTTGCGCGTTCAATGTCAAACGTCTTCAGCCGCTTGCCGGTTCCGGTTTCCCATACCAAGACACGGCTGTTCTCGGCCACGGCGATCTGCTTGCCATCGCGCGACCAGGCGAAGGCGTGCTGGCCGGCGTTGGAGCTGACCAACGCACGCACGAGCTTGCCCGTCGCGGGATTCCACAAGCGGAGCGTGGCGTCAATGCCGAGCGTGGCCGCCCGCGTGCCATCGGGGCTGAACTCCGCCTGGTAGATTCGCCCGCGCGGCGAAATCGTTGCCACCGTCCAGCTTTTCACGCCCTCGATTACCGCGGGCTCGGTGACGAGCGCCATCGGACCGAGCGCTTTGGAGTGCGGTAATTCATTACCGCTTTCGTCCGCGGCGTCAGCCGCCCTGGCCAATTTTGGATTTTCGATTTTGGATTTTGGATTTGTCGGGGAGGTCTGAGGACTGAGGTCTTGGGACTTCGCGACGGTACCTGGACCATTTGCCTTTG
>DASSFG010000015.1:0-4548 GCA_035694685.1 Pirellulales bacterium | reverse complement strand
GGATCGTCGCCGCCTTGACCGGGCTGTCGGCGAAAGAAGTGCGGTTTACGGTGGAACTCATCTGCCGGCCGATACTCGAAAGGATGGTGGACGCATGACGCAGTTCTATTTCGTCTGCCCGTCGTGTGACGCCAAGTTCTTCAAGAGCTACTCGTCGGCGATCTGCGTCCGATGCGGACAGCACCTGCACTCGACGGAAAAGCTCACGCCGCCGTGGGAGGCTCGTCGCGACACGGCTCAAAGGCGAGCGGAGATTTATCTTCTCTCCAAGGGACTCCAGCCGCTGCGCGAGCCGCTCCTTCTGCGGGCGCTCAGTCAGTACTTCTTGAAGCCGGAGGACGGCCATGAAGCTGCTGCTGCCCCGTGAAGTGTGCGAGATTCTCCGCTGCTCCAAGTCGACGCTGTATAGCCTGCTGGAGAGCGGGAAGCTCGTCGGGCATCGCTGCCCCGGCTGGCGCGTCAAGGAGGCAGACCTCCTGGCCTATCTCGAACGGACGCGCCAGGAGCCGCCGCCGGCCGAGCACGACGCCCGCCGGCCGCCTCGCGTCCGTCTTCGTCACCTCAAGCTGTGACCGATGCCGCCCACGGATGGGCGGCTTTTTTCTGGACATTCCGTCCCGGCTTGCGCCATCATTTCCCCATGCAAGCACCCCGCTACCCCTTCACCATCGACCGCGAGGGCGACGCTGCGCTCATCAGCATGCAGTGCGACGGATTCATCCGCTGCCGGACGATGCCGCTCTATCTGCTCGATGCGCTGGTGCGCGCCTGCAACCGGATTCGTTCGCACCTCGTCGCGGTTCTTGCCCAGGACGAACGGTTTAAAGCGACCGTCCCGGCGTATCCCCGCTTCATCGAGTGCATGCACTTCGATGCCTTCGCCGGCGTCTGCGACGTGCACGTGGTCGCGTCGCGCGACAACGCTGCGATCGAATTCTGCGCCGCCTTCTACGACGCGGGCGATCACTCTGCCCCGGCGTTCGTGCTCGTCGGCGACCAGCTCGACGAGTTCGTCCGCAAAGGGCGGGCCGTCCTGCGGACGGCCGCGGTCGCCCCGTAACTATTCAGCGACGCGCTGTGACGGCCGCCGCCGTTACCGCACCGCCTTCGCGGCCGCCTGCCGCATGTGTTGCGTCCGCTGATCGAGATGCCCATACGTCTGCAACTGCTTCAAGTCGACATGGCCGAGGAGCTGCGCCACGTCGGCGACGGGAATGCCGCGTTCGAGCGAGTCCGTGGCAAAACTGTGGCGGTAGCTGTAAGCGACCGTTCCCTTTGGCAGATCCAATTTTTTTCTTAGGCGCCGCATGCGGCACCGGATCGCGTTGGCGCTCCACGGTTTTTCAAACCGGTTGCGAAAAAGCGGGCCGCTTGGAAACTTCGCCATCAGCTTCTTGGTGAGCGTCACCATCGTCGGTGTCAGATAAATGATTCGCGGCCGGCCCGTCTTCGCTGCCGTCTTGTGCTGCGGGAGCACCCAAACGCCAAGGTCCAGATTCACCATCTCGGCACTGACGGTGCGGATTTCGCCTGGACGAGCCCCAGTTTGACTCAGCGCGGTTGCGAAATCGGCGAATGCAGCGTCGGTGCTTTTCAGGATCGCTTGGTGATCCGCCTTGGAGATCAGAGCCTCCCGCCGCTCCATCGCCGGACGCTTGAGCTTTCGGAGCGGCTTGCGGCGGATGTGGCCTTCGTCGAAGGCCCAATTGATCACGCGCTTGACGGCAACGATCGCCTGCCGCTGCGTGCTTTGGCTCCACGCGTTCTTCCGGAGCCACGCCCGGACATGGCCGGGCTTGAGCGCTCGCACGGTGCCCTTATACGAGTCGACGAACGACTGAAGAAAGTGCGTATACCACTCCAGCGACTTCGGATGCTCTTCCTCGCAGACTTCGAGGAAGAGATCGGCGAGCTTCGCGAACGATGCGTCGCTGGGAAGACGCAGTCGACCGGCTTCGAGCATCAGCCGATGGAACCGACGCTCGGCCTCCTTCTTCTGACCCTTGCCCTTGACGAGCTTCTTTTGGACCTGACGGCCGCCCTCGCGGACGGTGACGTACCACGAATCATCAAATCTCCGATACCAGAGTTTTTGCATGGCTAAGCCTCCAACTGTGAAAACAGGGTGAGTTGGAATGCTCGCCTCGGCCCTCGGCAGTTCCCGCTGCCGGGGGCTTTTTTCGCGTTAGTGCAAGTTTAGTGCAATCCTCCAGTGCCAAATTGCTGTTTTTCTCAGTCGGGGCGACAGGATTTGAACCTGCGACCTCTTGACCCCCAGTCAAGCGCGCTAGCCAGGCTGCGCCACGCCCCGATCAAGGCGTTTCTCCCTCGACAAACAGCCCCGCGAGCCGGTTCGCGCAGGCTGCTGCCGTCCGCACGAGTATCGCAGATCGGTCGGCCGTTTTCAACCGGCGGTCGCCGAAGGAAGTGTCTTAATAGTGAGTCGCCGCCGATTTCTCGGAAGAGCATGTGGCACAGCCGCCCTCGGCTGTGGTTCGCCGCCTATGGCGGCCTAGACGGGCCACAGCCGAGGGCGGCTATGCCACACGACGTGTGCCAGCAACTCACTGTTAAGACACTGCCTCGCCGAAGGCGACCGCCACCTCCGCCACACGGAGTGTCGGAGCTACTCTGTAGCGGTCGGTCATTTCCCGCAGGCTAGCTTACTTTTCACTCGCCACGCTTGGACAGGAGAGTGTACAGCGGCTAAGATGCTGCCTGCGACGTGATTGCACCAATGCCCCCAAGTCTAAAGTTTCGGGAGAAGCCGTTCCGTGGGCCACCAGCAAACTAAAGAGCACCGTAGCGGAAAGCATTCGTATCATCAAATTGGTCTCGTTCGCGGGCAGTTTGGCAACGTGCCCGAAGATCAGTGGCTCGATTGGATTGCCAAGACCGGCTTCGACGGTTGGGAAGAAGCAAGCTGGGAACTCGATTTGACGCGTTGCGGCGACGATGCCGGCGCCAAGTCTTATGCCGAAGAGCGCGTGGGCAAGGCCAAGAAACGCGGACTGGAAATCTTTTCGGTCGCCGCGCACCTGCAAGGCCAGGCGCTGGGCGACGAGCCCAGCGCCAAAACCGTGCAGTTTTTGGGCGGCGAATCGGCCGAAGCTTATGCCAAGTGGCGAGCGGCCGGCAACCAGCCGCCCCGCACCGATCCGTTTTTCGTGCCGCCGGAAGTCGGCCAGATCGCCCAGCGGCAGGCCACCACGGCCTTGGTCAACGCCGTGCGACTGGCGCACCAGTTGGGCAAGCTGCAGAACCGCGTGGTGCCCGTCTCGGGCTTCGTCGGCTCGCCGGCGCACTGTTGGAGCCATTGGTTCTTGTTTCCACCGTTGCCCAAGTCCATTGGCGGCCATGAAATCCCCGACGTCTTCAAAGTGAGCCTCGATCTCTTGGTCGAACGCTTCTCGCCGGTCTTTCAAGCGTGCTTGAAGTACGGCACGACGTTCGACCTGGAATGCCATCCCAGCGAACGGGCCATGGGCGACATCGCCAGCGCCGGCGATTATCTGGCCGCGGTCGACGCCGCCGGTTTCGAGAAAGCGGCCGGCTTTAATTTTGACTGCTCGCACATGGAGTGGCAGCGCGTGTCGGGCGTCGATTTTATCCGGCACTACGGCCACCGCATTCACTGCGCGCACATAAAGGGCGTGCAGGTCATTCGCGGTTACACGCACAACGGCCTCTTGGGTGGGCACAAGCCGATGGGCGACAAGCACAACGGCTGGAACTTCGTAACCGCCGGCACGGCGCGTGACGCCACGTCGACGGAAGAGCTGTTTGTCGAGTTGAACCGTGCGGGCTTCAGCGGCGCCGTGTCGATCGAGTGGGAAGACAACGACGTCGAACAGCACGCCGGCGCCAAGCAGGCCCTGGCCAACGTCCACCGCGCCGATCAGCCGCCCAGCCACATGCGGCACGACGAGCAGTTGAAGGCCTGATCAAAAACTGCTCAAGTCCTCGCCGCTAACGGTCGTGTGGAACGCGGAAGCTCGAACGCCAGCGCGCCGACTTATTGTAAGTCGAGTGAAACATTACGATTGTCGATGATCTATGCTAAAATATGGCACGTCTGTTGGCTGTTCGAGGTAGCACCGCCATGTCAATTCTCGACCGATCCCTGCCGGGCACCACCCGCGATCCGCTCTACCCCGACACCGATGGCTTTACGATGGTCGAAACAGCAACCGGGAAGCGACTGCCGACCGAAGAGGAATATGCGGAGGAGATCGAGGAGGCGACGCGGCGCGCCGAGGTAGCACTCCGCGAAGCCGACCAAGCCAAGAGAGAAGCTGAAGCCGGGCGTCAGCGCGTGGCCGAATTGGAAGCGGAGCTAGCGCGGCTGCGGGCCTCACTGCCGCCGCGAGACCGGGAACATTAGGCGGTGCTCAGTTCAGCTACGGCCGCGATGCCACCCCAACATCGAGCACCGACAAAGCACTGCCTACTGTTTGTCAAAGCTAGAACTTTAGGACATTCTGTAGGGAACGCCCTCCGTGGCGTTCCGTCGCAGCGCGGAGGAGCGTCAAAAGCGCAGTTCGCGGA
>DASSFG010000014.1:0-5686 GCA_035694685.1 Pirellulales bacterium | reverse complement strand
GAACCGGTCGCCGAGGAGACCGCCGCCGCACCCGCTGAAGTTGGGGACACGGTCGGGAGACCGGCGCCAACAATGCCACCAGAGGCAGCGGCGCCGGCTGCCAAGCCGAAGCCAGCCGCGGGCGGCGCGCGTCCGAGTGTTGCCGATATTCTCAAGGCGGCACGTGAGGCTAAGGGTGGCGCGACGCCCGCTCCTGCGGCCAAGGGAGAAACGAAGCCGCCCGAGCCAAAGGCCGGGCCCAAGCCAGCCGCCGCCAAAGCGGCGCCGAAGGCGCCGGCCAAGGCCGATGGCGCGACCACCAAGGCCGCGTCGGGCGTGAAAGATACAGCGAGCATCTTGGCCGCCGCTCGCAAACAGCACAAACCTGGCCCGATGACAAAGTCGGAGGCTGCCGCCAAGCTCATGCCGGCGCCGGAGGCGAAAGCGAAGCCGGCAAAGCCGACGGTGCCGCCGATGCCTCCCAAGCCGGCGGCCGCCAAGCCCAAGGCCAAAGAGGTTGCCGCCGAGGGTGATCGCCGGATGTTTTTGGCCTTCGCGGTCGGCTCGTTCTTTGGCATGGGATGCACGGCGCTGGCCGCCACGGCCAGCCTCTGGACACTCGGCACCGCGCGGTTCATGTTCCCCAACGTGCTCATCGAACCGCCCAGCAAATTCAAGGTCGGCTTCCCCAGCGACTTCGCACCGGGCATGGTCGAAGAGAAGTTCAAAGCGCAGTTCGGCGTGTGGGTGGTCAAGGCCGAGTATCAGGGACTAATGCAGATCTATGCCTTGAAAACGGTTTGCACGCACCTGGGCTGCACGCCCAATTGGCTCGAAGGCGAGCAGAAATTCAAATGTCCCTGTCACGGCAGCGGATTTTACAAAGACGGCATCAACTTCGAAGGCCCCGCGCCTCGGCCGCTCGAACGTTACGCCATCCACCTGGCCGACGACGGGCAGTTGGAAATCGATAAGAGTAAGACCTTCCAGGAAGAAATGGGCCAGTGGAAAGACGCCTCGTGTTTCGTACCCGCCTGACCGAGGAGCGTGCGAGCATTTTCGATTTTGGATTTTGGATTTTGGATTCCGAAAATCGAACGCAGTCAGCTAATCCAAAATCCAAAATCTAAAATCCAAAATCACAAATGCCCTCGCTCAGCGAATCGATTCGCAACTCGCAGGTTTGGAAGAGCATCTTTCGGCACCCCATGCCGATCGATCGCCGCAACCGCATCGTGGTGATGCTCACCAATTTCTTCTTGCACCTGCACCCCGTGTCGGTGAAGAAGCAAGGGATCGCACTGAGCTATACCTGGTGCATGGGCGGGGTGACGTTCTTTTTGTTTCTCGTCGAGACGGTCACCGGCGTGCTGTTGATGTTCTACTACCGGCCCACGCTGGAATGGGCCTACAACGACATCCTTGCGCTGCGCGACGTGACGAGCCTCGGTATCTTGCGCGAGATTCATCGCTGGGGCGCCCACGCCATGGTTATCACCACCTGGCTGCACATGTACCGCGTGTTTCTCACGGGCAGCTACAAGCCGCCGCGCGAGTTCAACTGGGTGGTGGGCGTCATACTGCTTTTGCTCACGCTGCTGCTTTCGTTCACCGGCTATCTCTTGCCGTGGGACCAGCTTGCCATTTGGGCCATCACGGTCGGGTCGAACATGGCCCGTGCCACGCCGCTGCTGGGACACGAAGGCCCCGGCCAGCAACTTTTGACCATCGGCGGCATCGACATGATCACCAACGCCTCCGACGCGCGATTTGCCCTGCTGGGCGCGCGCTTCGTCGGTGAAGAAACGTTGAACCGTTTTTACGTGCTGCACTGCATCGCCATTCCGCTGGCGGTCTCGCTGTTATTGGCGATTCACTTTTGGCGGGTACGAAAAGACGGCGGCATCAGCGGCCCGCTTTAGCATTTTGGATTTTCGATTTTGGATTGAGGGCGTAGGGTGGGCATTGCCCACCGTGGATTGCAAGGTGGGTAATGCCCACCCTACGGATTACTGACCACAAATGCACAACCCCACGTTCATTCGAGACATCGCTACCGGGCTCGGTTTTTACTACCTGCTCTTATGCGCGATGAACTGGATCACCGCCCTTTTGCTTTGGCGGAAAGGGCCCGTCACCTATTTCCGCATCGCGGGGGTGATCCCGTTTACCAACGTGTTGCTGTGGCTCTTTGTAGGCACGTTCTTTTTCATTCTCGCACCGTTCACGATGATCGGCTGGCCGCCCATGCTGCCCGGCGCGGTCAAACATGCGGTGAACGTGCTCTCCGGGCCGGTGACGCTGACGGTCGGTTCGCTGGTTTTGCTGACGGCCTTGTTCTTGTTCCGGCGGTTTTTCACTCAACCGCTCGTGGCCTGGACGGGCTTCAATCTGGCTTTGTTGGCGATGGGGCTCTCGATGACCGACCCCACCTTCGCGGCCATCGTGCAGAAGCCCGACAACGTGCCGATCGTGGGCCTCGTGTTCTTGCTCGGCTTTTTTACTTGGCTGTCGGGCCATAAGGCGGTGCAGAACGACGACCGCATTCGCCAGGGACTGCCGCCGCTGGAGAAGATCGACGACGAAAAAGTACTCGTCTGGCCAGACTTGGTTTATACCGAGCTGATCTGCATGGTGGCCCTCACCGCGGTGCTGCTGGTATGGGGCATTGCCTTGCAGGCCCCGCTGGAAGATCCGGCCAGCAGCGTCAAGACCCCCAACCCCTCCAAGGCACCGTGGTACTTCCTCGGTTTGCAGGAGATGCTCGTCTATTTCGACCCCTGGTATGCCGGCGTGGTGCTGCCAAGCGTCGTGTTGGTCGGCCTGATGGCGATTCCGTTCCTCGACTTCAACCGGCTGGGCAACGGCTATTTCACTATCGAGCAGCGCAAGTTCAGCTACCTGGTGTTCCAGTTCGGTTTTCTGGAGCTGTGGATCGTGCTGATCGTGCTGGGCACGTTTTTGCGCGGTCCGAATTGGAACTTTTTTGGCCCCTTCGAGCCGTGGAACGTCCACAAAGTGCTGCCGCTGAACAACGTCGACCTCTCGCAGATTTTCTGGATCGAATGGCTGGGCCGCAGCATGCCGCGGGCCGCGGAAGGGTCGAGCACTGGCACCCAACTCGGATACATTCTGCTGCGCGAGTCGCCCGGCATCCTGGCGGTTTTGGCGTACTTGATTTTCCTGCCGCCGCTGATGGCGGCCACGGTGTTCCGCAAGTTTTTCGTGCGGATGGGTTTCATCCGCTACATGGTGATGGCTAACCTGCTGCTGTTGATGGCCAGCCTGCCGATGAAGATGGTGCTGCGGTGGGTGTTTAACCTGAAGTACATCATCAGCATCCCGGAATATTTCCTTAATTTCTAATATGCCCGCTAACGAACAAACTTGGCGCGACCAGAAGTTGCTGCACGTGGTGTTCGGCGTTACGTCGATCGTCATGCTGTTGTCGACGATCTGGATGCTGGCCAAAGACCATAGCCGCGAGTGGAAGAACTATCAGCGGCGGTTTCAACACCTCGAAGCCTACACGGCCAACGCGCGGCTCAGCGAGGAAGAAACGGCCGATTATTACGCCAAGGAAGACGAGCTGAAGCACAAGCTGAGGATCGCCAAGAGCGAAGCTCCACCCAAAGAACTGATCGACGCGTTCGTTGCCGAGGCCAAGCAGAAGCAGGACGACAAGCGAGTCGGCAACCGCTATCCCTACAACGTCGATCGCATCGAGAGGAACTATGAGAAGCTGCTGCAAACGCGTCGCGCGGCAATGCAGGGCGACGACAGCGACTCCCAAGACCGCATTGTGGAATCAAAGCGCGTCGACGTCATCGAGCAGCGCGACAAGTTGATCGCTTTGATGCAAGACGTGCTAGCGCGTGCCAAGCAGGTGGAAGACAACAGCCAGCGTGAGTTGAAGTTCAAGCGCGCCGAACTGGACGGCGTGCGCAGCCAATACGACATCGGCGTCGAAGAAGAGATGCCCGAAGCGCAACTGGCTGAGATCGAGAAGCGCGTCAAGGACGCAGAGCTGCAGATCAATGGCGACGAACAGAAGGGCACTTACGGCCTGTTGCCCGCGGCCCAAGACGCCAAGACTCACCGGCAGAAGTTGCAACAGCTCATCGACCAAGCGCTGGCCGACGAAACCGCCACTGCCAAAGCCCTCGCCGATCACGAAGCCGACATCAAGCGCCTCGAAACGACGCTCGCCGAGCGGCGTGAAAACCTCGGCAAGGATCTGCTGGAATTGCCCGTCATCGACGCCTTCGGCCGGCCGTTGAAGATTGACAACATCTGGCTGCCGCAGCTAACCTGGAACAATAACTTCCGCGACGTGGCCCGGTTCGATCGCTGCACCACGTGCCATCAGGGCATTGAAAAGTCGGCGCCGGGCTCGGCGGTCAGCCCTGGTTATCCCACGATCGAACGCTTGCAGCTCACGCTCGCCACACCGGCCGCCGAGGTGGAATTGAGCGATGCGCAGTTGAAGCGATTGGAGGACATGGAGCGCGAGGCGCTGGAAGCGTCGTTCAACAAGCGCGCGGAAAAGAAAGCCGCCATTCCCGAGCAGAAGCTGCAATACCGCCTGGTACAGGCTTACGGCTTGGAACTTGGGAAGCAAGGAATCTTCAACTCCAATGACGTCACGGTCACGGTCGTTGAGCCGAAAAGCGCCGCCGCCAAGGCGCAGCTTGAGCCGGGCGACGTGATCGAACAGATCAACGATGTGAAAATCCTCAACCGTGACCGCGCCGTCGTTTATCTGCTCGAAAGCGTCGAGTGGGGCAAGCCGCTCACGTTGCACGTGCGACGCGGCATTCCCGAGCCGTATAATTCGCATCCGCGGCTCGACCTGTTCGTCGGTTCGCTGAGCCCGCACAAGTTGGGCGACATGGGCTGCACCGCCTGCCACGACGGACAAGGCAGCGCCACCGAGTTCAAATGGGTTTCACACACGCCCAACACGCCGGGCCAGGCGGAAGAATGGCACCGCGACTATGGCTGGTTCAACAATCACAACTGGCTCTTCCCGATGATGCCCAAGCGGTTCAACGAAAGCCTCTGCTTGAAGTGCCATCACGACGTGGTTGAATTGGAGCCGAGCGAGCGCTATCCGGAGCCGCCCGCGCCCAAGCTGGTCGAAGGCTACAACACCATCCGGCAATATGGCTGCTTCGGCTGTCACGAGATCAACGGCTGGGACGGCCCCACGCGCCGCCGCGGTCCGGACTTGCGGGCAGAACCTGTGTACTTCGCCGCCGCCCAATCGGTGCTCACCGATCCGGGGCTGAGCGATCATCAACGCGCGCTGGCCGAAGAAGTGGTCGATCATCCCGATCGGCACGAGGCCCGCAAACTGCTGGCCGAGTCGATCAAGGCCGATGCGGCCCTCGTTCCATCAACGGACAAAAAGGAACCGCAAACCACCGAACAGATGGGCGGTGAAATCGCCAAAGAAAAGGCGCTTGACGAGGCCGGTGACGAAGAGAAGTCAGTGCCCGACAAGGCCCGCCTCACGGCGTCCACGCACAAACTGGGCGGCATGTTGGCGGCCGACGAAGAGACGCCAGGCCAATACCGCAAAGTTGGTCCCAGTCTGCGTTATGTTGGTCACAAGGTCGACCTGGCCTTCCTGTATGACTGGATTAGAAACCCGACCGACTTCCGCCCGACGACGAAAATGCCCCGCTTCTTCGGTCTCTGGGAC
>DASSFG010000013.1:0-9124 GCA_035694685.1 Pirellulales bacterium | reverse complement strand
GACTCCCTTTGTTCCCGTTTCCGGCCAGGGACTGCTGGCTTCCAGCACCGGCCTGATCAGCGGCCTGCAAACGCAGCAGATTATCAACGCGCTGTTGACCTACGACCAGGAGCCGGTCACCCAGCTCAACAGCCAGATCACCACCGAGCAAAACCAGCAGAGCGCTTTTTCGACGCTCTCGTCGCAATTGTCGGCCCTGCAGACCGACGCTCAGCAATTGGCCGATTCGAGCGTGCTCGGCGCACGCACGTCCAATAGTTCCAACCCGTCGGCCATCACCGCCACGGCGAGTGCGGGCGCACCGCTGGCCAGTTACCTGGTGACGCCGGTGGCCCAGGCGCAAACCCAGGCATTGCTCTCCAACGGCTTTTCCGACAGCACTTCGGCGCCGGTCGGCCAGGGAACCGTCAGCATTAAGCTGGGAGGGTTTGTCAACAGCGCCACGCCGCTCTCCCAGCTTAACGGCGGCGCCGGTGTGCCGCGCGGCAAGATCACCATCACCGACCGTAGTGGAGCAACCGCCACGGTCGACCTGAGCGCGGCTCAGACGATCGACGACGTGGTCAACGACATCAACCAAACGTCCGGCATCCACGTGCAGGCCGCGGTGAGCGGGAACTCCCTCGTGCTCACCGACAAATCAGGCTCGACCAACAGCAACCTGATCGTTCAGGACATTGCCAACGGCACGACGGCCGCCTCACTTGGAATCGCCGCTTCCGTCGCGGCCAATACTCTGACCGGCACGAACCTGGTCACTCTTTCGGGCAGCACGCAACTCGGCACTTTGAACGACAACAACGGCATTGGCACGGCCAAGGCAGTGCCCGACTTCAACGTCACGCTCAAAGACGGCACCGTCTTCGCCGTGCAGCTTGGCTCGGCGACCACCGTGCAAAACGTGCTCGACGACATCAACAACAACAACCTGAACGGCGGGAAATTAACCGCCTCCGTGTCCGGAAACCACCTTGTGTTGACCGACAATACAGGCGGTTCCGGCACGCTCACCGTCGCCGCGCTAAACGGCAGCAGCGCCGCCAAAGACCTCGGCATTCTTGGTACCGAGCAGGGCGGCGGTGTGTTGACCGGCTCGCCCATTATTGCCGGCCTCGACACCGTCTTGCTGAAAGACCTTAACGGCGGCTCGGGCATTACCACGCCTGGCAGCATCCAACTGACCGATCGCAGCGGCAAGACAGCGACCGTCAACTTATCGAGCGCGGCCACGCTGAACGACGTCATCACGGCCATCAACGGCGCCGGGCTTGGCCTGACCGCCAGCGTCAACTCGGCCCAAGACGGTATTCAGATTAACGACACAACCGGTCAGACCGCCTCGAACCTGATCATTGCCGACGTTGGCGGCGGCACGACTGCCGCCAACCTGCACCTTACCGCCAACACGGCATCAACCAGCGTCAATAGCGGCGACCTGAACCTGAAATACATCAGCCTGAACACCGCGCTCACGTCGTTGAACGGCGGCGCCGGCATTCAGCAAGGCTCCTTCCAAATTACCGATAGCACCGGCCGCAGCGCGGTCGTCGACCTCACCGGTTCCAATATCAACACGGTGGGCGACGTCATCACGGCCATCAACACCTCGGGGGCCGGCGTGCGGGCCTCAATCAATGCCACCGGCGACGGCATCCTGCTCACCGACATTGCCGGCGGCAGCGGCACGTTGCAGGTGGCCGACCAGGGAGGAACCACCGCGGCGAGCTTGAAACTTGCGGGCAGCGCAGTCAACGGACAAATCGACGGCGCGTTTCGCTACTCAGTCAACGTTGGACCGAACGATACGCTGTCGACTTTACAGCAAGACTTGCTGAATTCGGGGGCGCCGGTGACGACCAACATCCTCAATGACGGAGCGTCGTCGCAGCCGTACCACATCATGATCGGTAGCGAACAATCGGGGCTGGCCGGACGGCTGCTGATCGACACCGGTACGACGGGACTGTCACTCTCTACCTTGACGCCCGCCGCCAACGCCGTCGTCCAGGTGGGCGTCGCCAGCGGAAATAATTTGCTGTTTACGTCATCGACCAATACATTTAGCAACATTTTGCCCGGCCTGACGATCGACGTCACAGGCACCAGTTCCACGCCCGTCACGGTCAGCGTCGGCCAGGATTCAAGCGCCTTGGTCAGCGCCATTCAAAACTTCGTGAATGATTTCAACACGGTCAGCAGTACGATTGCCCAAGACGACTCGTACGACACCTCCACGAACACGGGTAGCATCTTATATACCAACCCGACGGTGGAGCAGATCAACAACACGCTGACTAATTACATTACCGGCACCTGGGGCGCCTCGACCGACAAGACGCACAGCCTGCTGCAGATGGGCATCACGCTGAGCAATGGGCAACTCAGCGTCAACAGTTCAGCTTTGCAAGCGGCCGTTGCCTCCGATCCCTCGGGGGTGCAGGACTTCTTAGGCAATGCCACGAACGGCATGGCCACGAAGCTTGCCACGGCTCTGCAAAACTTTACTCTGCCTTTTACGGGCGCCATCGCCCAGCAAAGCAATAACCTCACTCAGCAAATCAGCGACCAGCAAGCGCAGATTACCTTTTTGAATGCCGAGATCGCCGCCAAGCAGACGTTGTTGCAAAACGAGTTTGCCAACATGGAGACGAATCTGGCCGCGATCCAGTCTCACAGCAGCCTGCTATCGCAGTTGGCGAACCTGGCCACGTTCAACAGCTACTATGCGAATGGTTCGTCGACTCCGCCCAGCAGCAGTGCGGGATAACAACAATCGATCAAGAAAGAACGCAACATGAGCTACCACCGGCCGAGCGACCGATATTTTGAGAGTCAGGTGTTCACTGCCACGCCACAGCGATTGCAGTTGATGCTGATCGACGGCGCTTTGCAGTATGCGCGCCGCGCATTGCAGCACTGGCAGGCCGGCCGCATTTACGAGGGGGGCGAAGCGGTGATCGGCTGTCAGCAAATTGTGGTGGAACTGTTGCGCGGGCTGCGCCCGGAAGTCGCGCCCGAACTGGTGGGCAAGGTCGCTTCGCTTTACAACTTCGTTTTCCAATCGCTCATCGACGCCGGCCGCGAGCGAGACGCAGGTAAGCTCAACGATGCGATCGGAGTGCTCGAAATTGAGCGCGAGACGTGGCGGCAGGTGTGCGAACGGCTTGGCTCGTCGTTGGAAACACCATCGCCGCAGGAGAATTCGCCGCCACACTTTCCGGTCAACACTGCGGCGTCCAGCGGTGGGTTTCTGATCGACGCCTGAAAGAGCCTATCGCGCACGCCAGTTCCATCCTACGGCACACCGAAGATCTGCTCGACGTTGCCGCGCAGCACGCGCCGGCCCAGCTCGATCGCCCGCTCTTCCGACCAATCGCGGTCGATCACGAACCGCTCGGCCAGAATCTTGGCCAAGATTCGCTTGTACATCGCAAATTTCGGCAGGGCAAATTCCAGCTTGTACATGTCGCTGTAATAGCCGATCTGCTTGGTGCTGGGCACGGCTTCTAGCCGAGCGGCTGCGTCGTGCTCGATAAACGTCGGTGTGTTGGAATACCACCAGTGTCCGTTGGTCACCACGTTGGGAAAAATCCAACTGTAACTGGTCAGTTCCTGATTGGTCACGCTGGCCAACACGGAAATCGGAAAAGTGACCCGAGGGAAGGCGTTGAACAACTCCCGATATTGGATCAGCGACACGCGGCTGTCATACAGATCTTGCCCCTGATACACGCCCGCCGAGTACACGGCCCGATTGACGCCGATCATCAAATCGAACGGCAAGCGCGTTTCGGCACAAAACTCGGCCAGTGTCCAGAACACGAACTGCGCCAGCGTCCGTTTGTGGCCGGCGTCGGCGGCCGGGCCTTGCGAAAGCACGGCCGCCAGCGCCGCCTCCGCCTGCGCTGGTTCCACTTTGACCGGCGAGAAGTCGGGCGGCAGGGAGATGGCACAGGCCTTCGCGCCGCGCGACTGGAAGTGCTCGAACAGGCTGCCGATGGCCGTCCGCAGCGTGCTTACCGTCCGCAGTGACTGGCCGGACGCCCGCTCGAGGCGCTCTTGCACGTCGCGCTTGGCCAGGTGAAACACGAGGTCGTCGGTGCGCAGGCAAGGAATGTAGAGCCGCGTGTCGAAGCCGGTCAGCGGATCGTCGAAGTCGTTGGTGAGAAACACGGCTTCCAGCTTGCTGCGGCTCAGCACCTGCTCGGCCCAATCGGCAGCGGCCATCCGCGCCGCGGTTGCATCGTAGACGGTTTCCCAATTGTCGAGCGTCAGCCGTTCGGCGTGTACCTGAAACAGCTTCTGCAGCATCTCGATAAACCAACTGTACTGGATGGTGTTTTCCAGCGGCTCCAGCATCTCGACCAATCGGTGCACTTTTTCCTTGGGGTCGATGCCGGGTTCTTCGATGCGGTCCTTGGCCAAACCGGCGGAATGCGCCAGCTCGGTGTAATAGTGGTAGCCCAGCACGTCGGCCAGCGTCGTCGAGGCGGGCGCGCGCGGGTTGATGTGCGTGTGCGGATCAATCAGCACGAGCGCATCGAGCTCGTCGAACAGGCGTTGGCGAAGTGCGTACGGCATCAAGGGCGATTGTAAGTCCCGCGCAAACAATTGCAAAGCGTGAGCGACAGCGGGTAGTGTCTTAACAGTGAGTTGCCGGCCCAGGGAAGCCCGAAGCATTTAGCAAGGGGATGCGATAATTCCCTCGCCAACGCTTTTTGATGTTGCGCTTTTGTCTGCCGCGGAGCGGCAAAGGAGTGTAGCCGCGGGTGCAAACCCGCGGAAAACGTGGCAAAAACCGGATACAGCCGCGGAGCGGCGACGTAAGCCAACCGTGGTCCCTCCGCCGCCGCTCCGCGGCTTCAGCACCCCGAGTTACACTGTACCGCGGGCTCCGCCCACGGCTACATTCTGTGCGCCGCTCCGCGGCGGAGATCGAAATGCGGAACGTTAAAACTAACGCTTCGGGCTTCCAATCATCTTCGCCTCCGGCAACTCACTTTTAGGACACTATCCGACAGTGGGCAGTATTTGGATCGCATTGCTGCACTTCTTTCGCGGGCCAGGGGACGTTACGATAGGCACACACCCTTGTCCGCCCCGGAGGAACTAAGCCCGTGAAGTCGCGTCGCCTGCCCAGGCCCTCGTCTGCCCGCGGCCGTACGGCCGACCCCGCCTGGACCCGCCTCGACGACGAATCGTTGCTCGACCTGCGCTTTTCTGATTTGCACCTGCAGATCGACGGGACTCAACTCGGACCGCTGGTCGAGCGGCTGTACGACGAGTTGGCCCGACGCCGGCTCGAGCTTCAGCCGCACTGCTGGCTGTCGGAGGAATGGTTCTCACCCGACGGCGTGCCGGGCATCGCCATCCCTTTTTATCTGGCGCACTCGCGGCTGATCGAGCTGGAAGACCGCATGATGCTCGAAGTCGAAGGAGGCACGCCGGCGGGATGCCTGCGCATCTTGCGGCACGAAGCGGGGCATGCTCTCGACACCGCATTTCGCCTGCACCGCCGCCGCGATTGGCAACGCGTGTTCGGCAAGGCCTCCAAGCCGTATCCCGACTACTATCGCCCGCGGCCGGCCAGCCGCCGCTACGTTTTGCACCTCAATTCCTGGTACGCGCAGAGTCATCCCTCGGAAGATTTTGCCGAGACGTTCGCCGTCTGGCTGACGGACAACGACTGGCGGCGCGACTACGCCGGCTGGCCGGCGCGGCGCAAGCTGGAGTTTGTCGACGGGCTGATGACTGAAATCGCCGCCTGCAAACCGCCAGTCCGCAGCCGCCGTCGCATCGAGCCGCTTTCTGAAAATCGCAAGACGTTGCGCGTGCATTACGAAGAAAAGCACGCCCGTTTTACTCCGGGGCATGGCGAGGCCTATGACCGCGGCCTGCGGCGGTTGTTTTCCGAGACCCCCGGCCGCTCCGCCCAGGAAACGGCGGCCGACTTTCTCAAACGCAATCGCGCCGAGCTGCGTCGCGTCGTTTCGGACATGTCGGGCGAGCACGAATACACCGTCGATCAAGTGCTGCAAGACATGATGCTGCGCTGCCGGCAACTGCGGCTTTATCGCCATCTGGGACAGCGCAAGAGCGAGGAAGAAGCAGCGGCCCTTTTGGCGCTGCAAACGAAGAACTATCTGGAAAACGGTCAACACCGGTTCGCACTATGAAACCGCGTCGCGTGCTGGTGCTGATGCACGAAGCGCTCGTGCCTCCGGCCAGCATCAAAGGATTGCCCGACAAAGAAGTCGCGGAATGGAAAACGGAGTACGACGTGGTGGCCGGTCTCACCAACCTGGGCCACGACGTTCGCCCCTTGGGCGTGAGCAACGACCTGGGCGTACTCCGCGACGCCATCGTCGATTGGAAGCCCGACATCCACTTCAACCTGCTGGAGGAGTTCCACGGCGTCACCGTTTACGACCAGCACGTGGTGAGCTACCTGGAGCTGATGCAGCAATACTACACGGGGTGCAACCCGCGCGGCCTGATGCTGGCGCACGACAAGGCGTTGAGCAAAAAAATCCTCACCTATCACCGCGTGGCGGTGCCCGACTTTGCCGTGTATCCCTTGGGCCGCGTGGTCAAACGGGCAACGCGGCTCAAGTTTCCGCTGTTGGTAAAATCGGCGACGGAAGAGGCGTCGCTGGGCATCTCTCAAGCCTCGCTGGTGACGAACGACGAGAGGCTGAAAGACCGCGTGGCGTTTGTCCACGACCAGTTGCGCACCGACGCGCTGGTGGAAGAGTACATCGAGGGTCGCGAGTTGTACGTGGGCGTGATGGGCAACATCCGGCTGACCACGTTGCCGATCTGGGAAATGTTGTTCAGCAAAATGCCCGACGGCGTGGCGCACATCGCTACCGCCAAAGTGAAGTGGGACCACGATTACCAGGCGCGTCACGGCATTACGACGCGCGCGGCCAAGGAACTGCCGGAAGGCCTGACCGAGCACCTGCCGAAACTTTGTAAGCGCATTTACCGGCTGCTTAGCCTGAGTGGTTACGCGCGGCTCGACTTTCGCATGAACGGCGACGGCAAAGTTTATCTGTTGGAAGCGAACCCCAATCCGAACCTGGCTTACGGCGAAGATTTTGCCGAGTCGGCCAACCAGGCCGGCGTGGCTTTTGAAGATCTCTTGCACCGCATCGTCAACCTCGGCTTTCGCTACCGCGCCGGCTGGAAGGAGCTTTATTAGCCTTTGGATCGCGCTGGGATTGGACGTGACGGCAAACTATCCGCATGGCCTGAACTGCGTTACGAGTCTTCCAGCTAGAAGATACTCTGACTCGCGAAACAAGGACCAGGGAAATTCGGCGTCACACCGATTTTCGCTGTAGCGAACCGGGCGGGTGTCAGAGTTATCGGCGAACCCACTCGCGCAGCGAGATCGCCGCATCAAGAGTTTTGAGTGTGCCTTATCCCGAATCGCGGCAGACGGTGGTCCCTTGTTGACCTCGGACGATTGGCGCGCAAGAATTCCCTTATCGGCTAGTTCGGAAAGCCAAGAGGTTCAGGCCATGTTTCTCGTTCCAGATAAGATCGGCGACGTCACCTATCTGGTGTTCACGGGCGAGGATCCGCGACGAAGCGGCTACACGGGCGACGTCATCGACGATGTAACACTCGACTACGACATGCAGGCCGTACACGCCTGGCCGAATGGAGCGCCGTCGCCCGAGGTCTGCGTGGGCCGAGCGCCGGCCGACGCCAAACACTTCAAGGTTTTCAAATACGAGTCCGATCGGCAGGCGGCGGGTTACCAACCAGTTCCCGGCGATCCGGTCGTTTTTGGGTCGTGGCTCGACTATCTCAACTTGCGCACGCAACCGCCCAATGCGGAAACGCCCGATGAATGGTGGTACGACTATCTCGACAAGCTTGATGAGGCGGCGCGGCAGAGGCGGGAACGGACGCCGGAAGATGAGGAGCCAGCCAGTAGCGATCGAGACGAGGTGGCCAGGTGGGTCGCGAAGAAGCACTTTATCGCGGACAGCGGCATCCGTGAGGTCTGGTATCTGCCAAAGGAGGCTCCACCCCACGAAATACGCCTGCTCGAGGTGAACGACCGCTTCATTCCGAATGAAGACAGCGTCGATGCGACGGATGTTGGCCTCAATGTGGGCGGCTCGCCGTTTCAGCTTTCCATTGCCGACGTCA
This sequence comes from Pirellulales bacterium, assembly GCA_035694685.1. Lineage (GTDB taxonomy): Bacteria > Planctomycetota > Planctomycetia > Pirellulales > JAICIG01 > DASSFG01. The sequence continues at coordinate 958 of DASSFG010000013.1, read as the reverse complement.
GCACCGATCAACTGGAGCAGCTCAAGGGAGATCCAACACGCCTTCCCGCAGGCTGGTCGCTGGACGGAAGTCTTGTCTGGCGGAGACGGGGCGCGTGACCGACCATCAGCGGCTGTTCCTCCTTCAGGCACATTCTGACTTCGCCGTTTTTGAACTGCTGCGCGCACATTGCCACGACGACGATTTGCCTGCCTGCCATGCTTTGCACTACCTGCAGATGGCGACCGAACTGCTCGGAAAGGCTTATGCTTGGAGGCACGGACCTCCGCGGCAGACGCATCGAGCGTTTGTCCGCTTTCTGCGCAGTTTGACAACCAACCGAGAGGCCCAGAAAAGTCTCGGCTTCGAGGGACGAAACGAGCGCTGGGAGCAGTCCATTCGGAAGAGCGTCCCGTTTGCCAAGCGCGTGGAGGACTTGGCGCCTGCGCTTGCCGGCAACGGCCCCAACGCGGAATACCCCTGGCCGCCTGCCGATCCAGCCATCGCGCCTGCCGACCACAATTTCGCCTTGTGGAATGACGTGGACGGAACGCCGGCAGGCCGGCAGTTCCTGCATCTTGTCACCCGGCTGTTTGTGATCGCCGATGCCTTTCTATAGCTTTTGTGGTGGGGCCCAGCAGTCATCCGGCCGGACAGCAGTATGGCGCTTACTGGCAGACACGCGAGATTCATCAAGCAGATCAACAGGCAACCCAACCATGATCCTGACACGCGAAGAGATTTCCTTCCTGGACGTATATTGCTACGAGGGGACCGAGCCGCCATTTGGCGGACCGGCCACCGAGGCTATGAGGAGCATCGGCATCCAGAACGGAGATACCCTTAACCTTCAATGGGCGTACTTGCGAGATAAGCCGCCGAGCGATCCGGTAATCGGCAAACCTAGTGCTTTGTCAAAGCTAGATGTTCGGGTTGGCGTCTGTAGGGAACGCACTCCGTGGCGTTCCGTCGCGCACTG
>DASSFG010000012.1:0-5172 GCA_035694685.1 Pirellulales bacterium | reverse complement strand
GCCAGGCGATTGGCCTGATCGAGTAATCGTGCGATGCGCTCGACCGCTGCCGAACCCATGGGCGCCAGCTCGGGAGTCAGCTTCTTGCCCGACCGTTTGAGGCCGTTGCCCAGGCCGATCAACAGCGCTTGCTCGACCTCGGCCGCGTCTTTGAGCCTGGCGAGCACCTCAAGCGCTTGTTTGACCTCGGCTGGGTTGTTCCTTGCTCCGACGACCGTGGCCAGATCGCGGGCCAATGACGCCAGTTGCCCAGGCGGCAGTTCGACCTCGCCAACGTCGCCAAGAATCTTTGCCAAAAGGTCGGCCGCCCCCTCGCCGGCCGAACTGAGCACGGCCGTTCGCAACCAGGGGTCCGCGGCGTCGCGCCGTGCAATGGCCGCGAGGGCTGCGGCTGCCCGGTTTCGAGTGCCTTCAGCGACTTGCGGCCCCATCAATTCGCCCAGCGTAAAGGCCACCTGAAAGCGCACGCGCAGTTCGTCGTCGTCAGCCAAGGCGAGCACGCGGTCAGCCAACACGGGCGATTGCGCCAGTCGACGCTCAGCCAACTGCACCGCATGCTCGCGCACGCCGGCAGAGACATCAGAGAGCGCCCGCAGCAACTCGTCGTCGGTCAGGGCCGAAAGTCCTTCGAGCGACCAGAGAGCGTGCAACCGCGCCAGCGGGTTTTCGCTCTCTGCGAGCATTGTTTGCAACGGCGGAACTGCATGCTGGCTCTGTCGCTCAAAGAGCAGGCGATGCGCGGTCTCTCGCCACCAGCAATTCGGGTTCTCCAATTGGGCGACGAGCTCGCGGTCGGTCGCTTGACCTAGCCTTGGCGGTGGCGGAACATGAAAGCCGTCCGGCGCCAGCCGGTAAATTCGCCCGCGATCGCGTCCGCTTTCCAGGTCGAGCTGGGCCTTGATGTCGTCGGGGATCGACCAGGGATGCTCGATCGTCTCACGATACATGTCCACGATGTGGAGGGTGCCGTCGGGAGCGTTGACGTAGTTTACCGGCCGGAACCAATTGTCGCGCGACCGCACGAACTCGCTGCGCTCGTCGCCGCGTACGGCGCGAAAGGTCACCCCGTCGGGCGAGAGCACCTGCCGGTGTACCAGGTTGCCCGCCACTTCGCCTAAGAAGGCATTGCCGTAAAACTCGCGCGGATACGCTGCGCCGCGATAGATCGTGAGTCCGCTGGACGACGTGAAATACCCTGCGGCATTCGTTTCGCTGCGCGGCGTGGAGGGATTGGCTTCGGAAACCATCCGTGTCGCACGCACCGCGCGCCAGACCTCGACCGGGCTGATGCGGTAGACCGGCAGCGTGTCGCCCGATTCGGCGGCGTCGTGTACCGCGGTGACGACGGGCAGATACGGATTGCGCGCCAGGTACCGGCTGGGCAGCACCACGTGCTGCACTGGATTGCGGATGTTGCAGACAAAGCGATTGCCCCAGTCGTCGAAGGTATTGCCGAACCGTGCCCCGCCCGAAAGCAGCGCAAAGGACCGATCGCGCGGGTCGAAACAAAAATCGTTTCGTCCCAGTAGCCACGGCTTGGCCTCGGGCTGGTCGGCAGCTCGAATTTGCCCGCCATTGCTCGATCCGGCACCGTAAATACGGTGATCGAGGCCCCAGACAAGATTGTTCATCACCGCTTGCACGTTGAACTTGCGAAAGCCGGTGAACACCTTTTGCCGCACGTCGGCCCGCCGGTCGCCGTCGGTGTCCTTGAAGTACCAGATGTCGGGCGTCGCGGCGACGAAAACACCGCCTTTCCAGAGGGCGAGGCCCGTCGGCCACGACAGTTCCTCGGCAAAGATGGTGCCTCGATCGAAGTCGCCGTCGCCATCGGTATCTTCCAGCACGCGCACGCGGCCAATCGGCCGGTCCATCGTCCGCTCGACGAATGGCTTGTCCGTCGTCTTATCGGTGTACGGGTAATCCGACATCTCGGCGACGTAAGCCAGCCCGTTCTCGTCATAAACCATTGCCACGGGGTCGGTCACCAGCGGCTCGGCCGCAATCAACTGCATCGTAAAGCCAGGGTGCGTCTCGAAGCTTTTAATTGCTTCGGCCGGTTCGAGGGGCAGAACCCGAGGCAGCGGTTCTTCACCCCTAGCAAAGGGTTCCTGTGCAAAGAGAACGAACAGAACTCCGGCGATGCACGTGGCGACAGCGATCCGAATCGCCTTCAACGAGCCATTGAGGAAAGTCATTGGGTGCAAACGCCTCGATAAGGCATTACTTCGGCTTCTCGATCACCTTAACAGTGATCGGACGGCAGGGGATGGCGACGAGGGTGTTGGCAGGCTGTGAATTGGCGTCTTTTTTCACAGGCACCTGCGACTGTCCTAGGAGAGTTATCGTGTATTCCCCAGGACGCATGTTTCCTACCTGCAGCTCAAACTGACCTTCATTCTGGCCGGCGGCAATCTCACGCTCGGGGAACTGAAATCCGCCGGGTAACCCCAGGCCAATCACCTTGATCGCCGCTTGGCACTCCGGCCAATGCCGCTGGGAAGTGAGCTTCAGCTCGACTTTACCGTTCATTTCGACCGTGGGATTCTCCGGCGTGGCCGCCAGGCCGAAAGGCGCCTTTTCGACGATGGCCACACGTAGTTCGCGAGTCGGCTGACTCGTGGCCGTGCCGCCGTCGTTCGACACGCGCGTGTAGGGCCGCACCTCGCGGCGGAACGTTTCCTCACCGCGTTTGCCGGTGGCGATTAGTTTCATTGGGCCGTTGAAGAGCGGTGCGTCGGTGTCGGCCCACAAGACCATGGCTGCACGGGTGTCGCTGGGAATCTTCACCTCGGCCGCGTGCATGCCGGGGGGAAGTCCCTCGGCAGTCACCATAACCGCCTCGCCATAACCGTCCTGGCGGTGAATCACCAGGTCGAGCCAGGTGGCGCCGCCGCGCCACACATTGATGCCGGTTGGCCCCGGGTTGGCGCCGTGAATTGCTGCCACATGGAAGTCAGGCTGTGAGCGGTGGACGGTGAGCACGTATTGGTAACGCGCGCCACCGCGACCGTAGCGGTCTTGTACCAGCAGTCGATATTTTCGCCCGGCCTGCAAATCGACGGCGCCGACCGGGTCGCGCAAGTGGCCGTCGAAGGCGTTCATGCGATGGCCAAAGTCGTCGATTTCAGTGAGGCGGTTGCCTTTGTCGTCAACCACAACCACGTAGGGGTCGGCGTGCCCGGCAATCCGCTCGGAATAGGCTTGAATTTCATAGCGGCCTTGTTCGGCGGGCGCGATCTCGTACCAGTCGGCGTCGCGCGGCCGGTCGAATCGGCCGCTGACGACAAGCGGCAATGCAACCTGCTGCGGCTGTTCTTGCGTGTCGTTCGGCTCCCGTTCCAGCGTCACCGGGCTGGCGGCATACATGAGCGTGATGGGCGGGTTGGCCCCTTCGCCCACGGGCACGCGCACCTGAAAACCGTCGAGCGTGCAGGTGGCCGCGGTCGGCAGCACGGAATGATCGGTGGGATGATCGATGAAGCGATAGAAGCCAAACGCCTCACCGGCCGGTGGCGGAGTGATGGTGAAGCGGAACTCTTCCAACGGGCGCTCGTCGATCTTCCAAGTCGAGGCCTGCCCGGCGGTGCCAAAATTGCGTCCCAGGGCGGTCAGCTCGACCGGCTTGCCAGGCTCGACGGCCCGCGGAAAAACGTCCTCGACGTAAGGGCGGTCGGTAATGATCAGCCGATAGGGAAAACCGCCTCGATAGGCGAGATCGTGTACCTCGACCAGATACTCGCCGTCGGCGGGGGCGATGAAGTCGACCAGCGGGTCGCGGCCATGATAGTCGCTGCTGGTGGCCAGCACGGCGCCGTCAGCCGCCACGACGCTCAGGCAGGCATCTACCTCGCTATCGAGCTTGCCGGCCTGGCAATCGATCGTCAAACGCTGCCCTTTACGAGCGGCAATGCGATACAGATCCTGACCGTTGCCGTCGCTCGTGCCCGCCACGGCGCAATTGATGGCCACCGGCTGGGCGCCCGAAGGAACGTCGTTCGGCTCTTTCTCCAATAGGTCGCTCAGGCCGTGCGACACGGCGAACAATCGCGTGTTGCTCAAGCCATAAGGCCCAAGCAACCTGACGTCGTAAGTTCCCTCGGGCACGTCGGCCGCGATCGTGATCTTGAACTTCCCCTTCTCAATCCATTCGGCCTTCAGGCCCGGATGGTCGAAGACGAGCTGCTTTGCCTCTTCGGCATCGGCGGCCGACACCTGTACGTCAACCGTCGTTCCCGCGGCCGCGCCCAGCGGCGCGATGCGGTCCAGCCGAGTGGAAGGCAGGTCGGCCCAGGACAATGTCGGAAGCGCGAACGATGCGAGAATAAAAGAAGCGAATAGCTGGCCTGTTTTGGGCATGGTGGATTAAGACAGTCGATGGGTGGAGATTCTCCCAATGCACTCCATTTTTATCCGTCGCGGCGGATATGCCAAGATCTCGACATGGAATCTTTAGACCTCGCCAATACTCTGCCGGCGCTTTACCCTATATGGTGCGACGAGAACCGCTTATTAACCGCCAGGTGGTCGGCGCTGAGGTGATTCTGTGGAACCGATTATTAAAACCCTGACGCTACGGCGATTCCGCAGCTTTAGCGACGCCGAGGTTCAATTCGACAATCCCACGTTTCTGATAGGCCCAAATGGCTCCGGCAAAAGTAACCTCGTTGATTCTTTAAGCTTTTTGCAGGAAGCGATGGACACGCAGGTTGGTCCGGCGCTAATGCGGCGTGGCGGCTTCGAGACGGTCAAGCACCGAGCGGGCGGTACCATCGCTTTCGACCAGATGGGATTCGGTGTCGCGCTCGGAAAACCTCATGACGAGGCGACGGCAGGCCGGTACGCCTTTGTATTACGCGGGAGCGCGCGCGGTTTCGTGGTCGACCGCGAGCAATGTGTTGTGGACCGGCAAGACGGCGACCGTGATTGGTTCGAGCACAGTGAAGATCGGTTTCAATCGAATGTCGCGGGTATCTCACCCGCGGTCCAAAGTGCCGCGTTGACGCTACCCGTCATTGGAGGCGATCGACGCTTCGAGCCGGTTCTTCGCGCATTGTCTGGAATCCGGAAATGCGCGATTGAACCCAGTAGACTTCGCGAGTGGCAAGGCGCCAACGGCGCCGGACTTCGCGCAGACGGAGCGAACGCCGCTGCGATGTTGCACACAATCCA
>DASSFG010000011.1:0-19415 GCA_035694685.1 Pirellulales bacterium | reverse complement strand
GACGGCGGCGGCGCAGCGTCTCTTAGCCGGTCCACTACCCGCGTCCCCCCTCAACCCTAATCCCTCATCCCTCTCCTTGCACGCCACCCCTCGTGTGGGTACGATGATCGCCGGTTCGCGTTCTTTCGCCTTGATGACTTTTCTAAGCGTCGGTTGACGCACGAGGCAGAGTTGTGCCCGAGCGCGCGAGACAAACCGAGTTCGATCCCTATCACAAATGGCTGGCCATTCCGCCCAAGGCCAGCCGCCGGATCACTATCGTCTGTTGGGCGTCGATCGGTTCGACCCGGAGGCGGAAGTCATCGAAACCGCGCGCGTCGTAATGAAACGCCGTAGCCCACGGATTCTATTGGTATGGTCGCGCGAATTTGCTATTCTGAACGGATGCACATTGACGGGCAAGGCAACACGCGATGAGCGAACATTCCGACATCGAGTGGACCGACGCGACGTGGAACCCGGTGCGGGGTTGCACGAAGATCAGTCCGGGCTGCGCGCACTGCTACGCCGAGACGTTCGCCGAGCGCTTTCGCGGCGTGCCCGGCCATCCCTACGAACAAGGTTTCGACCTGCGGCTAGTACCTGAAAAGCTGGCCGAGCCCCTCCGGTGGACCAAACGGAAGACGGTCTTCGTCAACTCGATGAGCGACCTGTTTCATAAGGACGTGCCCGACGACTACGTCGTGGCGACAGCACGCGTGATGGAGTTGGCCGACTGGCACACCTACCAGGTGCTGACCAAGCGTTCCGACCGCTTGCGCGACATGCTGCGAACGGTCTTGCGTCCGCAGGCCGAGCGCGAGCACATTTGGTGGGGCGTAAGCGTCGAGAACCGCAAGCACGGCCTTCCGCGTATCGACCATCTCCGCGACGCCCCCGCCAAAATCCGCTTCCTCTCCATCGAGCCCTTGCTGGAAGACCTTGGCCCTATCAGCCTATCGGGCATCCACTGGGTCATCGTCGGCGGCGAAAGCGGTCCCGGCGCCCGCCCGATGCAAAAAGAATGGGTCCTTTCCCTCCGCGACCAATGCCGCGCCGCGGGCGTCCCGTACTTTTTCAAACAATGGGGCGGCGTTCGTAAAGGCAAAACCGGCCGCGCCGTCGACGGTGTTACATACGATGCCATGCCCGCCCGTGCTGAAAGACCGATGCCGTCGCGCGAGCGTAGGACGCAGTTGGCGAATGAAGTCGATAGCTGGTACGCCTCGCATTCGACCACAGGCCAATTGGCACTCCTTCCACGACTGGTCAGCGAGCCGACGGACCCGCCGCTCAACCACCCCGCCGCCGATCTTGCTCCCGCCCAAGATGCCCGGTAAACTACCAGCCAACGTGAGGCGTCATGGATGGCGACGACTTGCACTCGGGCACGCCGGTGACGGAGGCCGGCGTCGCCAGTAGAAGGACTTTACAAGAGCCGAAACCGGCTCAAAGAAGGTGCAGGCAGTGGACGGGATGCGGCTTGGGGGAATTGATCCCTCCATCATTCGAGAACTCTCGGGCGTCTACAAGCCTTTTCCAAAGGCATTCAAAGAGTTGATCAGCAACGCCTTTGATGCCGACGCCGATGAAGTGCTCGTCGAATTTGCCGACGACTTCTCTTGTGTCACCGCCTCCGACGACGGTTGCGGGATGACGCCCTTCGACTTCCGCAACGACTTCGCGCGGATTGGCGGCGGCAGTCGCCGCTGGTCGGGCGACCGCACAAAGCGTGGGCGGCTCCGCATTGGGAGTAAGGGCATCGGTTTCCTCGCTCTGGCTCGCTACTGCGAACGCTTACGCGTTGAATCACAAGCTGACCGGACAGCAAAAATCAACATTGTGGTGCCAGCGGGAACGGGGCCAATCGACGTCACTAAATGGCTTGGCGTGCCGATGTCTCCCGAGATCCTCACCACCTGTGTGTCGCCGACCGTCACCGCCGGCTCGCGCAGGAAAAAAACGCTCCGCGAAGGTCACGGTTACATCTGGCAGCCAAAACGCGGACGAATCACCATCGACAAGAAGATTGGACCGGCCAACGTTGTTTTGAAGGTCGACTGCCGTAAGCTCCGCTTCACCGCCGTGCTCGATTTCGACAAGCTACTCCGCTTGGCCGATAACGCCGACCTCGAAAAGCTTGACGACTTCGCGTCAATCGAGGTATCGCTTTCCGACCGCTCTGACGTTAAGCACAACACTCGAATTACCGCTGAGGCCCTGCGGCCGTTCGTTCGCAAGGACTTGCGTTCCGAACGCCGCAAGGGTTTCGTGCGCAACATCAGCAGCTATGGTGGCTACGAACAGTTTCTCTGGTCGCTCTCGCGATGCACCCCGGTGCAGTATCGAAAAGGAACCGACGTAGACGCATCGTCTCATATTTTCGATTTTCTTTGCGAGCCAACGCAGCCAACCCTAAGGAAGCTCGAAGTCGTCCACGCAACGGTTGCGAAACTAGTCGAGCGACCGATTTATGCGCTTGAGCCAAGCAGCCCAAAGCTGCACAAAGACATGCTCATCAAGGTAGACATCGACGAGCATGGCCTGAAGGCAGTCGGGTTCCTCGCTGGGTACGAATCGATCATCTTCCCCGCCGAATATCGGGGAGTTTCCATCCGCGTGCGCGGCGTTGCCATCGGCGAGCCCGGCTTTCTTGGAGCCGAAACGATTCTCACTGGGGCGTCAAAGGCGGCCTTAAGTCAGATCACTGGCGAAATCAACGTGCTCGCCGGGCTCGACGCGGTGGACACGCTCAATCCTGGCCGCGAAAGTTTCTATGAAGAGAGCGAACACTTCAAGATTTTGCGGAGGCACTTGGTTGGTGAAGGCGAACGCGTTGGTGGTTGCGTCTATCGCGCGGTGAGCGCCGTCATCCGCCGTAGCCAGGTTCGATCCGGGCTGAGCGACGTGCTAGGCCGAGTAGGACTCCGTCGTCGCGTATTAGATGACATTTCGGCAGCGGTGACGAACCTTGTCTCGCAGGGTGACGACGCGTCGCGCGCGATCAAGGAAATGCTCAAGTCCAACCGGTCGGAGCTAAATGGCCTTTCCAAAGCGCCGGAGTTCGACTTCGTCTTGCCGCCGCGTGTTGGGGGGATGCCTCTTGTGGCGAAGCGAGAACTTGAATCAGCTTCCAACGTCGATTACGACGCGGAACAAGTGCTGCTCGACACCGCCCGCCGCGAATGGTCCTGGTCCCTGCTCTTGTTCGACCGCGAGTTTGTGGTGGTTCACAAACGGGGCCTGCCGGAGCATCCCATTGCGGAAGTCGATTTCAAAAAGCGGGAGATTTTGGTGAACTGGGGACACGCTGCCAAGCCGCAAATGGACGATCACAGCTTCCTGAAGATGGCACTCTCTTTTGCTCTGGCCAAAGCGGCTGGTAGAAAAGATGCTCGGCTTGCGATGGACTTAGCGATTCGCCTGCTCTCGTACGCTGGCTCCTCCAATGGCTAAGCTGGTCACCGGGCAAACGCTGCTGTCGAAGCATGTGAGCCGCCGAGATCACGTGCTGCTGGTCAACCCGCCCGTCGAAGAAACCCGGTACAGTTGGCTGCGTTGGAACCAGCCGCTCGACCTGTTGCGAATCGCTGCCGCGCTGCGCGACAAGGTGCGCTGCCAGGTAAGTCTTCTCGATTGCATGAAACCCGACAAGGCGGGCGACGTTCAAATTGAATGGCTGCCGCGAGACCGCCGTTATGCCACGGTGGGGGGCGAGCGCTACCCGATGCGCCGCTATGGCGAACCACACGACGCGCTCGCCAAGCGGCTCGAAAAAAAAACATTCGGCGACAAGCGCCCGACGCAAGTCTGGATTACGTCGCTTTGCAGCTACTGGCATCAAAGCGTGGCCGAAATGTGTCGCGTAGCAAAGCAATCGCTCCCCGATGCCCAGATTGTTCTGGTCGGCAGCTATGCGCGATTCATGCCGAAGCACGCTAGCGAGAGCTGTGCAGCCGATTTCGTCGTCAGCAAATTCCCGAGTCTCGAAAAGGCATCGTTGCTCGACCTATACGGCCGTGAGATGCCGCCCTTCGTCGCTGTCGATCTCGATCCCGAGATGATGGTGGCCGACGTGACAGCGGCTGTCGAACGTGGCGTGGTTGACGTGGCGTTCTTCGTTGACGATCTTTGCGCCGACGGCGGCCAGCCGCTTGCCGAATGTGTGGCGCGCACCGAACACCTGCACAAGCACCTTCGTTACCACGCGATTTGCGGCTTAAAACCGGCGGACATTACCCCGGCCATTGCCAAGACCCTGGGCAATAAAAAGTTCGCGGAAGTACACCTTGAGGAAGCCGACGCCGCCGACAGTTCGCTCGATACCGATGCCTACGCCGCGGCGATGCGCTACCTTGCCGATGCCGGGTTGCCCACGGGCAGCGACCGGCTGAGCGGTTTTGTCTGGATAGGCCGGCCGGGAGACGAACTGGAAGACCTGATCCGTCGCTGCTTGGACGTACTGCAAGCTTGTGGCAGTTTGATCCTCAAACCCTTTACGCCGACGCCGGGCGGGCCGGAACATCGTGCCCACGCCGCATATCTTGACAGCATTCCACACCGATATTGGTCGCCCCACTTCTTTCCTTTCGCCGAATTGAATAAGATCGGTCGCGACGAATATCACGACCTTTACCGGCTGGCGGCCTTCCTGAACGAGAAGGTGCGCAACCGATCGTTCGACATGCTTGACGGCACTCTTGGCGCCCAAATGCTGCGCGATAGCCTGCGCAGGGAGGTATGGAAGCTTGAGCCATCCGCGCTCCGCGTTGTTGATCAGCCCGCCGATTTATGACACCCAGTACTGGGCACACTGGAGCATGCCTTACGGCTTGCTCCGCGTGGCAAGTTGGCTGAAGACCAAAGGCTATGTGCTCAAGTTGATCGACTGTCTAGAAGCCAACCGCACGCGCACGGTTCCCAAGCGGATGCGCAAGGTACGGAAGGTTTGCTCGATTCAAGAATACAAGCCGCCGTCGTGGTCGGCATTCCGGCCCAAGGAGGACGAGCGGATCGAGTATTGTTTCGGGATGACGCCCGAAGACCTCGAAAAGCGGCTGAAGCAGATTCAGGCCAAGGCGCGGTCCGCGCAGCGATCACTTTTTGACGAGCGAGTGTTTCCCGAGCCGGACGAAATCTGGATTTCGTCGATCATGACGTACTGGTGGGAAAGCACGCGCGACGTGATCGAAGTTTGCCGCCGCGTTTTTCCCAAAGCAGTCATCCGCGTGGGCGGCATTTACCCAACACTCGCACCAGAGCACGCCATCGACAAGTTGGGGCTGCGCAACCCGCTGCACCTTCAAGGCCGCGAACTTGACCCGCTCGATCCGAAGCAGCAGCGTCGTGATCTCGTCGTATCAGCGACGATCCCCGGTGCGAACCCTTTGCCTCTCGACCTCGATCTTTATCGCGAAGACGGCGCCGGAGAACCGGAGGAGCACGCCGAGCTGCCCAACTATACGATCCTCACCACTAGCCGTGGTTGCCCTTTCAAATGTGCCTATTGCTCGGCTAACGTGCTCAATGAGGGCCGGAAGGTCTGGGTTCGCGAATACGCTAGCGCCTACGAAGAAGTCAAGCACCGCTTCAACCAGGGCATCCGCGAGTTCTGTTTCTATGAAGACAATCTACTGTTAGGCAAAACCAACTTCCTGGAGCTGATCCGAAAAATCGCCGACGATTCCGACCTGCGCGGCATCGAACTGCACGCGCCGGAAGGAATCGAGGTGCGCCTGCTGCACGCGGACGTTGCCAAGCTCATGCGCCGCGCCGGCTTCAAACGGCTCTACCTGCCGCTGGAAACGATCAACGCCAAAATGCAGAAGGATTGGCAGCGTACGCACACGAACATGGACAAATTCTTTTACGCGCTCGACAACGCCGTCGAGGCCGGGTACAAGCTCCGCTGCCAGGACATCAACTGCTTCATCCTCTTCGGCCTGCCCGATGAAGATCTTCAAGCCGTGTACGACACGGTGGTTTTTGCCTCTAGCCGAGTCGGCTCGGTGATACCGATGCTCTTCACGCCAGTGCCGAGCACGCCAATGTTCGAGCTTTACCGTGACTACATTGAGGAGAAGGGATTCGACTTCCAGCACCTGAACGGGAAACTGCTGCCCTTTCTCGATTACAATCGGCAGAGATACCGCCGGCTTTCAGTGAGGGATTACCTGACGTTGGAAGGGCTCATGTGGCGGCTGAATACGAAGGTGAGAAACAGCAGCTTTAACATCGGTGGCTCAAATCGCGTCGAGCAGGCGTTTCGCCGCGTGCTAACGGCCACATAGAACGCCGCAATACCCCGAAGGCACCGCTAGTCGAATATTTCCGGCACTTCTAGCGGGACAATCCTTCCGAAAGCATGTGGGAACTCGTCGAACGGAACGTCTGCCACCGTCGCTTGTGCGGCGTGCCCATGATCAATACGATATAACCACAAGCCCATCGGCGCTCTGGTGTCCCGGTATTTGTACTTTGCAAGTAGGGTGGCTACCACATCCGGCGCATGTGCTACGCCTCGAAGGCGCGCAGCACGGCGACTCAGGGCGAGAGCTATGAAGAGATCGACGTGGTTGCGTCCACGGAATTCGTTATCAACGCGACGAGTCCCGAACATGAGCCGAAACGACCTATCGTACTTCGCCATAATATTCGCGTTGTGCATGACACGCGGCGTCAAGCAGGATGTGATCAGGACAAAGTCGCCCGCGCGTAGCAATTCAGCATCGAGTAGAGTATCTAACGCTGCCGCTTCCTTCTCTCAAAAGGTTCCGGTATAGTCGAGAAAGTAGATTAACTGGCGCCCGTGGCGGATCGCCTGAATCTTGTCAACTATCGCCGGGAACGGCGCCGGGACAATATCGATTGTTATCGTCTCTACTTGAGAGAGCGTGGTTGCAACCGCACACATTTGAGATGCTTCGGCCCTCCTTCGGTCGTGCTCATACGAAACAATGGCGATGTCATGCTCGCGTATGCTGAATACACCAACAAGGTCCATCGCATCATAAAGATCCTCGCCGCCAAAGGTGACATAACCGATTTGCTTCTGCTGACCCCAATTTTCGTATATAGCGCGAAAGCATTGATTCAGCGCGAGGCGCTTCTGAATGCGATACGGCTGTCGCAAGTCATGGTAGCCGGTCTCCGTCACTAGCTTCCCCGGTTACTTTGTTACGTCAAGCTTCCGGAGCAATTGCTCGCGTACAACTGCTGATAGCCTCCCGACGTCGCCATCGCACTTGAACGTGGCCAGTGCCTTTCTGAGCGATGAAGCGGGAACCGAAAATGTCACGCCAGATAGAAGGCAGTCGCGAATTTCCGCTGCCAACTCCTCCTCGCAGGTAGCACCAAACCTTTCAAGCAAATCGTCAAAATCGCCGGGACCAAGTATTATCGTCACGGTGTGGTCTTCCGACTGCTCAACAGCCGCGAGCTTTGCTTTGGATTCCGGTCCTTCAGGAACCCGAGGTTTGCCATTTTTGGCTACCTGCTTTCTCGGCGGCGCCTCAAACGACCATTTGGGAAGCGGTATCGCTGACGGAGTAGCAAAGTCGACAGATACTTTCGGAACCGCAGATTCAGCTTTTAGTGAGGTGCCTTCAAGCTCGGTTTTCCGAAGAGACGTGTCGTCCGCGAATCGTCTACCGATATCGGCATAGGACTTTACGATTGGTCGAAGCGTATGTCGTAGCCACATACTCACCGGATGGTCCCGCATATATTCCCTCTTGTGCGTATCCCAAGGAATAGCAAAGCTATGGCCACTTATAAGCAATTCGCCACGGAAAAACTCATGGCCCTTTGTCCCCCGCGCTAAGCCCGTCGTGCCGAAACCGAACTCATCTTTAAGATACCTTTCGATCACACGTCCGTTGCCATAAACATCGACGCCCCAGTCTGGTTGCAATCCTTCCTTTTTGCTCGGGAGCTTGCGTGTCAAGCCGCATTTGAAGGAAAACTGTAGGGTGATATCTTGTCCCGTGTTTAAGAAATTGGGAAACTCCTGCTCATAATGGTAGACCCTCGGACCGGCGCCCTTTGGATTAGACCAATCGATATCCGGAGCTGGCTCAACGTCGACGTCGTTGACCGCTATTAAGAGCTTCCGCGTTGTCAGTTGCCCAGCAAGTAAGGGCCGATAAACAACTCCGATGCGCCGGATGAGTTCGTCGATTTCATCAACGGTCGGTGGAGCAAACAGTTTGTAGAAGTAGATGCGAGTGTTGCCTACGCCGATGGACTCTGCCCTGCCGTCAAGCGTTTCCCAATTCGGGCGGAGTTCCCACTTCTCGGGGACTTCGCTCGTCGCTGAGAATCGTTCGGAGCGACACGAAACGATCTCAGCTCCGTCGGTTAGCCGGAATATCCCTTTCTTTGCCCCCATGCCGAAGGAACCGATCGTTTTCTTCGAAAAGTCGCGATTAGTCGTCTCACCAGGAATAAAAACCTTGTAGACGTCTGATTCGTCCATCCCTCCAGCGTTGTCGCTATACGTACCTGTTGAAAGCTCCAAATCGTAGTCAATTTCGATTTTTAGGTTCCTTTTTGCACCGTCGTCCCGCCATTTATCAATTGAATTGTCGATCAGCTCATAATTTGCTTCGTAGAACGAAAGGTCTCGACGCGCGCTTATAACGAGATCCTTTGGTGGGTTATGTGGAATCGCCTTTGGCTGAACTGTTTGGCGTGGTACGCTGTCGAAAAACGACCGCACATTTTTAAAAAAGTGCGTTGTCCTGTCGAATCGCTGGGCTAGCTGCGCATCATTCATGTTTTCAAGAAGCGTAATTTGCTCCTCTGTAGCTAGCCCTTCCCAATGTTTCTTTGCCATATCATCCTCTGGGTAAAACGCTTGATGGCCGTAACCTGTTATACACCAAACCTCGATGCCAAGTCGGCTATCGCGACAGCACGACCACAGTTATCCAGGACACAATATGCGGAGCCGCGTGGCAATTGTGTAAATACTTTGAGAAAATGGTTGAACCCGTTTTCGTCCTTGAGTCTGCGCTGAGCGTGTCGAGCTACGACCGCTTGGTCGTCCGTTAGCTTGAAAATTAACTTAGTGGCAGTGTTGGCGAATGCCACCGGGCTAAAATCGTCGGGCTGCTGGGAGGCGAGGATTACACCGACGCCGAATTTCCGCCCTTCTCGTAAGAGTTTCTCGACTGGTGACCCCTGGTTGAACGAAATCTTGTGCGCCTCATCTAGCACGGCAAACGACCGAAGCGGGCCTGGGCCTAGCGACTCGATGAAGCCGATCAGATTCCAAAGCAGGAATTCCGTAACGGCACGCTCAAGCGACAATTCAAGGCCCCTGAGCTGAATCACGAACACGGTCGCCTTCGCGCGGAGCATTTTGGCCCAGTCGAGCTTCTGCCCATTCGGTCGGAGCGTGTTAAAGAAAAATAGGGTCGCGACATGCGAAGCAACGGAAGCGGCGTGCCGCGCCATTCCCCCAGTTCCGTTCGCGGCGACTTCGTTCAGCCGATCGTGCAGGTTCTTAAAGGCTGGCGGGTCGGCCGCCCAAGTGTTGCGGTCGTCGCCATTGATGCCTGCTTTATAAAGGACATCGAGAACTGCCTGCCGCAAAACGGCGTGCTGCTGAACGCCGATTTTGGGGTAGACGCGCGCAAACGTATCGGCGACACGCTGGGCGGCGTTCACGGGACCGTGTACGTCAGACGGAAATATCCGTAGCGGATTCACGTCAATGCCATCACGGCTGGCGTGCAGTTCGACGACTTTCACCGCCTGAACGAACTCGGGCGACAGCGACTGCCTCGAAAATCCTTGCCCGTAGTCAAAGACGATCGAGACAACGCCTTGCCGGGCGAGTTCGGCCAAAAGGCAGCAAATGGCGTACGTCTTTCCCGATCCGCTCTCGCCGACGATCAAAACGTGCGGATTCGTCAGACCGCTGGCGGGATCGGGGTTCCAATAAACCTGTTCGCGCGTCTCAACGTCGTCGCCCAACAGCACGGGCGCGATTTGTGGCTTCGTTGGCCCGGCCGGGGCGGATCGTTCCAGCCGTTCGAGCACTTCGGCTGTGCGCGACTTGGCAGCCGCGCCATTCTGGCCGACCGCGTCGAGGTCGGGCAACGAATAGGTGCCCATTTTGACGTGGGCGGAAACGGCGGAAACCTGGCCGGGCGTGACGCCGACGGCGGCGGCGATGGTATCGCGATCATGCCCCTCGGCGAGCATGTGGAGTACCGCGTCGCGCTGCTCCTGGGTAATCCGCTTCGGCATCCGCACACCGTTCCCCAAAGCCCAACGCCGCCAACAGCGCGGCGTTCATGCCCATATGTTGTGGGGTGCGGAAAAGCAAAAGTCAACAGTGGCCGTCATTTTTTACTCCTGCGACCAGCGTAGCCGACCGAGCGTGAGAAGCCGCACCGCGGCAGCACGTTAGGGGCCAGAATTCCCACGACTTCTGCCACCCATAGAGCCGAGGCGGCGGCCAAGACCGCATCACCGCCGCGCGAAGCCAACAAGCGTTGACAGGCGAGTTCGAACGCAACGTCCAGCGGCCAAAGGCTGCGGCACGACGGAGCGTGCCTGCTACTTTCCGCCGGCCGCGACACGCGCGGGTCCGGCGAGCTTTTGTGATCGCTTCGCGCCGACCGGGTTGAGACACTAAGCCCCTTACGGTTGCGGCAGGCGGCTGTTAAAGTAGTCGTCAACCGAGATCGGGGTTGCGCCTTTGACGAATTGCCAGCCTGAGCGAAAGGCGCCTGCCGTGTCAAAAGCGCCTTGCCAGGCCGCGACTTCCTTGGCAATTCTTATCTGTTCCGAGGCCGTAGTGGCGTCTCGTTCGTGACAGAGCGCCACGCTTGAGAATCGCGGGGGCAATTGGACGAAGGCTGGCGCAGGCGCCAAGTCTTATGATAACGGCTTCGTCCGGTTCGGTCGCCGAATCGGCTTGGAGGAAAGTAGCGGCTTGATTTGCGCAAAATCCCCAACGGCGGTACCCTTGGCAGGATGACCCACGGCTTTTGCCTGCTCGACCTTCATCTCCACTCGCTCACCGGGAGCTGTAGTCGTGTTGGGTTGCTCTTTAGCCATTTTCTAGTTCACCTCCAACATGCTGAAGCACGATCCGACGTTCAATCTACATCAACAATTCTAACAATGACAGGCACTTTGCCATAGCCATCCGTCAGAATGGCGTAAACGCACATCGCTTGCGTCGCTGGAAACTCTCTCGCGAACACCTTGGAGAAACAACCCATGACGTAGGTTTTGCCGGTCATGGGATCGAGATGCAGGCCATCGCAGACAAGCATCGCGAGTGCGTACGGTGCCGCAGGCATGTTTGAATCGGGCATATTGGAGGTCTCAGGTGAGTGCCTGGTGATTGTGGTGGCAGTTTATCAGGCGTTTGGCTGCTCCGAAAGCGATCAGTCGAACAAGTTCGGTGCAGACGGTCTTTGCCAGAATCGCCGTTAGTCGTGTGCGTCGGGCAGTTTTGCGAAGGATTTGCTCATGGGCATTTGAACCGGCAACTACCGGCAGTTCTGGCCCTTCACTCAGGTCGATGGGCGGGGCAAGCTCAATTGCCGCGTGAGGCTGACCTGGCGGAGCTTTTGCCGAGCTTTGGCAATCGCTTCGCGCTGCGAGGGCCTTTTATTGTTTGACACCGATGCCGTGCACGCCGCGACAGCGGGCCGCTGATCGCCCATGCATTGCGCCCCGATCAGTTCCAAGCTCGCCGATCACACGCGCTGATAGCCGGTTCTCGAGCGCCTGATTCTATGGCCGCGGCGGGGAGCCAACAAGCAGGCCGGACCGCTACGCCCGTGCTTGCTATGTGTGCAACTCCATGATTATCCGTCGCCTCCGGGGCTTCGCGGGGGGCGCCGAGATTGACGGCCCCACGACCGCGGCTGATAATTCCATTGGGAAGCGACCAACTACTGTCACCTGATGACCGAGCAGTTGAATTTTAGCGACGCAAGCGCCGTGGGCGAACGCCTCGGGACGTTGACGCTACGCGCGAGCGTCGCTTACGCCCTGCGAACGGCGTGGCGTGTCTTGCCGCTAGTCGAGTTCGCGCGAAACGGTCGAAGCGGACTGCCCGATAAAACGGCTTATGATCAGGCACTCGCGCTGCCGGCTGCGTTCGCGACCGGCCGGCCCTTTAACGGTGTCGATCGGCGTTCTGATGTTCAGAGTCAAATAGCGATCATCCGGCAATACGCCGAAAACGTGACAATCGAACAGCCCAAGGCATGTTCTGGCTCGTGCAAGGAACTGGCAGAAATCGGGACGATGGCTGCCTATTCGCTCTATGGCGCGAGCCGCGCCGGGGCGGGCGCTCTGAGCGCCATGCTCGCTGGATCGACGGATGACGGGCTCGGCGACGAGACGCTCAAACGTGCCGCAGAGGCAGTGGCGTTCGGCTTTCGCGCCGCCACCGCTGCCTCAGCCAGCGACTCGGCACTCGCCAAGCTGACGGATTACCCAAACTTGAGCGCCTGCCGCCGCCAAGGCGAAGCAGAATGGATCAAAGCCGCATTCTCGTTCGACCTCGACCGGTTGTACGAATTGCGTCGCGGCGACTGGCGTGAATGGGGACATCCGCTCGATCCTTCCGAGTCAGGGCCGCTCGGGGAGCTTTGGCCCGACGGCACGCCCGCCTGGTTTGTGGCAGGCCAGAGGCGATTAACTGGATGTCGCGCTCTAACGCTTGAACCCGTTCCAAACGTTGGGTTGGAGGAGCTCAAAAAACACGCACAGGAAACGTTCTTCGATTCTGGTGTTGATTGTCTCGTTTTTGATCTCAAGCGCTATTGCGGCAACGCCGACAACGTGTGCCAGGCGATCGAGCGCACCCGCAACATTTATCGGGAGGTCAGCCAGCCGCTGCCCTGCCTGGCGATTATCGGCGCGCGGGTTTCCGATGACGACTTCAAAAAACTGACGACGGCAGGCGCGGTTGCGTTCGGCCATGCGGACGCGGATCATACGCTTTACTGCGAAACGCTTGACGATTTGCGGCTTTTGCTCGACCGGAACGAACTGCCGTTGGTCGGTGTCGAGTCACTTTCGCCGACCGCGAATCAGTCGACCGAGTCGCGGCCGGCAAGCGAGATGGTGCCCGAGGAAGACCGCGTATCGGCAAGCGCGGAGGACTACAAGACCGTTGTGACCGCTTTGAAGTCGTGGCAGTGTGACTGACGGAGCGGTCGTTGTGGCGGACCCATTCTTACTCGCTCATCGCGTCCTGCCGCGGTTCTATTTGCTCAGCTATCCGCTGGCGCCGCTGAGTATTCGCGATCAGATCATCCGCGGACGCTGGATGCTTGACCGGCTGCTCGACACCGGAACGATAAAGAGCAACGACTCTGACGGGCGGATGCTCGTCGTCGGTGCGGGCGTCGCGGGCACCAGTGCCGCGCTGCGGGCGGTCGAGCGGCAAGTTTATGTGAAACTGGTTGAGAAGGCGTCGGCGCCGTTTCTTGTGCAAGCATCGGCCGCAACCCGTTGGATCGATCCCACACAGTACGACTGGCCCGCCGACCATTGGTTGAGCGCTACGTATAATTGGACCGTGCCCGACATGCCGCTGCGCTTCCGCGCCGATTGGGCCAATCTGTTGGCGGCGCGGTGGACCATCGAGTTGAGAGCCAAGGCCCGGCCGGGCACTTACCTCGAATACGTGGAGAATTCCGAGTGCGTCGATGTTCGCCCGGATGCCTCAAACACTGGTCGTCTGGTGGCGACGTTCGATCCCGACAGCGGTGCCGAACCGTTTTCCGCCGTGATTTGGGCTGGTGGCTTCGGCGATGAATTGAGCCGCCTTCGCAATGCGGCTGGCCAAACGATCTATCGTGGAATGCCGTTCTGGCGAACCGATCAGTTTACAACGCCAACGTGCGGCGTTGCGCCAGCGAGCCTGGGCGGACCGGCGCCGCAAGTACGCGTCGTGATCGCAGGCGGCGGCGACGGGGCATTGCAGGATTTCCTGCGGATTACGACACGCACCAAATCGGCCGTCGAGTTTTATCGCAAGATTCGTGTGCCCAGTGACGTTGAACGGCAGGTCTATTCACCGGCAGACCGTTGCGAGCGGAACTGGATTTGGGGAGAGGGCAATTTGCACGACCATAGACCGCATTTCCTTCTCGACTCAACGTATCAGGATGTAGTCGAAGCGCTGCTTAGCGATCCGAGCTTTCGAGCGAGGCTCGACAGCGCTATTCCGAGGGACGTGCCGCCCATCCGCGTTTTTTACCCCTGCGATCACCTCACCGCGTTCTATGGGCTGAACCGGTTCCTGGCCAGGCTGGTCGCCACGTTCTTGAACCTGTATCGCGAGCAACACCATAAGGAGAAAATCCTCAATCGGGGCTGGCGATTGGTGGATGTGAAACCGGATGACCCGAACAGCACACACAGTTGTCGGGCAATGGGGCCGACTGGATGTCTTGGCGTGTGGCACCGCGCGATATTCCAGGAAGCGCCTCGCTGTTACGACAAAACACTTGGCACGGCGACTCACGACGAACGCGCAAACGTCCTTATCATTCGATTCGGCATCGATACTCACTTGGCGCCGCGCCTTCCTTTCCCTCAAAATAAAACAACCCAAGCAGAAGTCGCTAAGCTGGTCGGAGAGATGCAGCTCCGCCACCATCTTCCCTACCATATTCTGGCGCCAGACCAAGGGGGCTCATGGGCGTAGCGTTAATTCCCGGACGGTAGGCGGTCAAAGGCGCGTGGAAGCAGGTGGGCATAACGGTGTAATGATCGGCATCAATAAAGGGCCTAAGTCATGCGTCTGCACTTTCAGCAATCCGGCGGTTTTGCGGGCCTCGTTAAGGGTGCCGAGTTCGACACGGCGACGCTTCCGGTTGGCCAGGCGAGGGCCCTGGAAAGGCTCGTCCATGAAAGCGGGATCACGTCGTCCGGCGAGTTCCGCTCGACCGCCGCTCGCGACCTCTGGCAGTATGATATCACCATCGAGGACGGCAACCGAAACGTCTCAATCAGTTTCGACGACGGCACCGTACCAAATGGCGCCGTGGCGCTACTTCGCTACCTGAAGAAGCACGCAAGACCGCAAGCGTTAAGTTGAATCAAGCGTCAGCCGGTAACTACCGGCAGCTCTGGCCCTTCACTCAGGTCGAGGGGCGGGGCAAAGCCAACTGTCGCGAGAGGCTGACTTGCCGCAGCTTTTGACGAGCTTTGGCGATTGCTTCGCGCTGCGAGGGCCTTTTATTGTTTGACACCGATGCCATTACACCGGTGCCCGAAAGGTAGTTCGGCTCGGGACGACGATAGGACTCGACGGTGGTTCTCTCGACAAGTCCCCTCTCGCGCAGGAGCCTGTTCTTCGCGGCGATCTTGGCGAGCAGTTCGTAGTCGAACTCACGCACGACCGGCTCTTCCGGCGGCGGCGAGGTCGCCAAGCGACGCATCCTCTTACCCAGTTCGCGCGCTTGGACCGATCGCGTCGCAACCCGGCCAGCGCTCAGCGCGGCATCGGCCCGGTCAAGACGGCGGCGCACCGC
Source organism: Pirellulales bacterium (assembly GCA_035694685.1). GTDB lineage: Bacteria > Planctomycetota > Planctomycetia > Pirellulales > JAICIG01 > DASSFG01. The sequence continues at coordinate 3,912 of DASSFG010000011.1, read as the reverse complement.
CGGGCTAACATCCTCGCGCGCATCGTCCACCGCGCCCTCGCCTCATCCGGCGAAGCCGCGGCGGAGAGAGCCGCGAGCGAAAGAAGAATTTGGAGCATTCGGGCGTTTCCTGGCTACCCCCAACCGGCAGTCTACCGCTGCCGCCAACGCCAAACAAGCGGCCGCGCGAAGACAACAAGCATTGACGCGCGCAACCGAGCGAAACGTCTAGCGGCCCAAGGCTACGGCACGACGGAGCGTGCCTGCTACTTTCCGTCGACCAACAGCGGCTCACCGCCCACGGCGTCAGAACCGCTTCGCCTTTTACGCGTGCCCATCCGTGGCCTAACGTAGCAGCTTCCGGCACGCGGACTATCCGCGTCTGTCTGTGGTGGGGCGTTCTATTCGACCGAGGTGGAGTGCGCGTATCAGCCGGCAAAATCGCCAGCTTACCGTCGTGCGCGCCACTTCAAGCCGCCACGCGCCAAAAACCTGACCTAAAGTTCTTTTAGCCTTCCCGCAGGCAAGTCGGGCCCGATTCAGGGCCGGGAAGGTCAATACGGCGGTGCCCGAACGGCGCTGCCGGCATTTCCACAGATGCCGCGTTCGCGGTTTGGGAGATCACGTTATGTCGGGTCGTAAGCGAGCTGGCTTGTCCGGCGGTGGTAAAGACCATTCAATCGTCACGCGCGAACGGCTAATGTTCGAACAACTTGAAGAGATCTTGCCGCTGAGCAGCACGCCGGCCGCCGCCGCGCAACAAGATTGGCGCGACGAGACGTTTTCCATCGGTGCGCTCGATCAGGCCGTTTATGCCAACACCGCCAGCTCGCTGAGCCAAAGCGCCTTGCCCCTGGTCGGCGGCGTGCAAGAGCAACAGCAATACGGCTTCACCGGCGCCGGCTACTCGGTGGCCATCATCGATACCGGCATCGACTACAACGATGCCGCCTTCGCAGGACATTACTTGGGCGGTTGGAACTTCGTGGCCAACAACGCCAACCCCATGGACGACAACGGCCACGGCACGCACGTGGCCGGCATTATCGCCAGCAACGACCCCAACCATCCGGGCATTGCACCCGGCGTCGGCATCATCTCGCTCAAAGTGCTCGACAGCACTGGTACCGGCTCCTTCGGTAACGTCGACCTGGCCCTGCAATGGGTCGCCGCCCACCAGCAGCAGTATCACATTGCCGCCGTCAACATGTCGCTGGGAACCGGCAATTTCGCCAGCAGCGAGCCCTGGACCATGCTCGATTCCGACCTGCAAACGCTGCGAAACGACGGCGTGTTCGTCGCCGCCTCGTCGGGCAATAGTTACTACTCCTACGGCAGCCAGCAGGGCCTCGCCTTCCCGGCCATCAATAACCTGGTGGTTTCGGTCGGTGCCGTCTGGAACGGCAGCTACGGCTCGGTCACCTGGGCCGACGGGGCCGAAGACTATACGAGCGCCCCCGATCAGATCACGAGCTTCACGCAACGCAACTCGCAGCTCGATATCCTGGCGCCCGGCGCCTTCATCACCTCGACCTATCTGAATAACACCTTCGCCAGCATGGCCGGCACCTCGATGGCCGCGCCCGTCATCACCGGCGCCGCCATCGATATCCTGCAGGCGCTGCAGGCTGAGGGAGATACCGCCCAAGCCACGCCCCAGGGCATTTTGGCGATCATGCAGGCGACCGGCGTCAGCATCGTCGATGCCGGGCACGGCCAAGACAACGTCACGCACACCGGCGAAACGTACAAGCGGCTCGACTTGCTGGCCGCCATCCAGGACATTGTCGGCACGGGAGGTACAGGCGGCACGGGCGGGACTGGTGGTGGAACTACCTCGACGAATCCGACCACAACCTACGTCGATGCCATCTATCACCAGATCCTCGGCCGAGCAGGCGACCCGGGCGGGATAGCAAGCTGGACAGGCAAGCTCGAAGCGGGATTGCCGCGCTACGATTTCGTGCGGTTGTTGTGGGATTCCGCCGAGCACCGGGCGGAGCAGGTGGCGGCCGACTATCAGGAGTTTTTACATCGCTCGGCAAGCGCCAGCGACATTAACTACTGGGTCAGCGTGTTCGCGGCCGGCGCCAGCGAGACCAGCGTGGTGGGCGGATTCATGCACTCGCCGGAATACCTCAACTCACACCCCGACAACGCCGGATTCGTGCAGGAAGTATTTCAGGATCTGCTGGGTGAGACGCTCGATGCCGCCGGCGCGAACTCCCTCAGCGCCGTCTTGAACGCCGGCATTTCTCGCTCGCAGTTCGTCGACTTCCTGCTGAATTCTCCGCAACGCACCGCCTACATCCTGGGACAATACTACCAGGAATATCTGGGACGCTCCGACAGCGTGGCGGAAGAGCAGAGCTGGGCCAAGCTGATCAGTTCAGGGGCCGTGGACTTCGAGTCGGTTGCCGAAATGTTCCTGTCGTCGGACGAATATTTTAACAACGCCGGCGCCCACGACAGCTCCGCGGGCATGGTTCAGGTCGGTCCAGCCACACCGCCCATCGTTAACGACGCCGGGGCAACCGGTCTTTCTGCCGACTCAGACAACCTCGCGGTCCCCGTGCCCGCGTCGGTTGCCCAACCGATGCCGGCAACCGCTCAGGTGGCGGCCACCTTGGGTGATTCACTGGTACCGGAATTGGCTTAGCCGCGATCCGACTGCTGACTAATCAACCGGCCGGTGGCAGATTTCGTCAACGTGCCTAGGTTTTGCACGCCCCGGCGATATGCTGACGGCGCAAGGCGGCATGCCCTCTATCGGGTGCAATTTGCACAAGAACCCCGCCAGCGTGGACCACAACCGCGAAGATGCGCAACTCGTCGCGAAGACTCACACATGGCGGTTAAGGTCCGGATGCAATTGACAGGATACCGATTTACTTGCATAACAAATCATGGACTTTCGTTGGAATGACTGGAACGTCGAGCACATTGCGAAGCACGGCGTCTCGCCGGACGAAGCCGAAATAGCCGTGCGTCGTGCGAAACGCCCGTTTCCGCGAAAAATGGAAGACGACAAATGGCTGGTGTGGGGACGCGGCCTCGGCGGCAGGCCCCTACAGGTGATCTTCGTGCTCGATGAGGACGACACGATCTTTGTGATTCACGCACGGCTATTGACGGACAGCGAAAAGCGGCGGTTTCGCCGCAGGAGCAAATCATGAAGAAGAAATACTGGGAGATGACCACGTCTGAACTCCAAGCGGCGACGAAGCAGTTCGACGAACAGATGGTGGTCGATCAATCTCGTTCGTTAACGGCTTCTGAACGCAAACATTGGAAGCGGATCAAGGGCCGAGGACGACCGAAAGTGGGACAAGGGCACCAGCGCATTTCGGTGAGCATCGAGAAGGGATTGCTCAAGCGCGCAACGGCGCTGGCCAAGAAACAACGAGTAAGTCGCTCGAAACTCGTTGCCATCGCGCTGGAACAAGCTCTGGCGGGGCACGGCTAACGACGCCCTGCTCTCGCCTATTCAATTGCCGAGCGCCTGCGGCCCCAAGTAGCAGGCACGGGGCTTCTGGATCGCGGTCTTGCTGACGCCCTTTTTTTTCTCTTGTTTCTCTGACGATGCCCCGGTCCACGCTCTTAGAGCACCGCCACCGGCGTAGCCGCACTCGCACTGACCGTCATTTATTGCGGATCTTCAGGTTACCGGGTCTTCTGTCTGGGGGCATCGGTCCCTTTGGCAACCATGCTTGTCTTTCTTGGCCAGCACTTGTCAGGACTAGCCGTCTTGCTCGGCGAAAGAACGCACGATGAAGACGTCATTTTTTGGTACGACGATACGATCTTCTCAACTCTGGGCGTGAAGATTCTTGGCTCAGGGCTGCTGTTGAGCGTCACCCTCGGCTACCTTTGCGTCGGCTTCCGTTGGGTCATTGATCGGATCAACCGCTGAGTCGTGCTCTGGTTCGTCCT
>DASSFG010000010.1:0-9934 GCA_035694685.1 Pirellulales bacterium | reverse complement strand
ATAGTCGAAGCGGTCAATGGTCAGTCGAAGGTGTCTTTTGCAGCCGTGCCAGTTCCAAAGTATGCTGGCCTGCAAGGCCAACGGCTGTTGAACCGTCTCCGCGAACTATGACTTTGCCAATACCATCTTCATCACCCCTGCTGCTAATGCGGGGAATCAGTAAGCGGTTTGGGCCGACGCAGGCGCTAGGCAATGTCGATCTGGCGGTGAATGGCGGGGAGGTGCTGGCGCTGATCGGCGAAAACGGCGCGGGCAAAAGTACGCTGATGAAGGTGCTTTCGGGCGCTCATCCGCCCGATGCCGGCAGTATGGAACTGGCCGGCCGGCCATTCACGCCCGAAGGCCCACACCAGGCCAGGCTGGCCGGTGTGGCGATGATCTACCAGGAGCTGAACGTCGCGCCCGATTTGTCGGTTGAAGACAACATCATGCTCGGGCAAGAGCAGCACTTCGCCGGATGGTTGCGCCACGGCGCGCAGCGTCGCCGTGTGCGGCAGGCGCTGGAAATGCTGGGCCATCCCGAACTCGCGCCCGACGTGCTGGTGCGGCGACTTTCCGTCGGCGCCCAGCAGCTCGTCGAGATCGCCCGAGCGTTGGTGGCTCAAGCAAAGGTCATCGTATTCGACGAGCCCACCAGCTCGCTCACCAGACACGACGCCGAGCACCTGTTTGGGGTCATACGCAAATTGAAGAAGGATGGACTGGCGATCGTCTACATCAGCCACTTCCTGGAAGAAATCCGTGAGGTCGCCGATCGCTACACCGTGCTCCGCGACGGCCATACGGTCGGCAGCGGCTCGCTTGCGCAGGTCAGTGAGCGTGAGATTATCGCCTTGATGGTGGGCCGCAGTGTCGATGAATTGTTTCCTTCAGTGCCGCACGAGCCTGGTGAAATCATCCTTTCGCTGGAAAGCCTGAGCGGGGCCGACATGCCGACCGGCGTCGATCTCACGGTGCGGCGAGGAGAAATCGTGGGTTTGGCGGGACTGGTGGGCGCGGGGCGAACGGAGTTGCTGCGGGCCGTCGCAGCGCTCGACCCGGTGCGCAGCGGCCGGGTGACGGTCGCCGGCAACACGCCCTCAGCGACGCCCCGCGCCAGGATGCGCTCGGGACTGGGGCTCGTTTCTGAAGATCGCAAAGGCGAGGGCCTGGCCCAGAATCTCGACGTTGCCGATAACCTCACCCTGAGCCGTTTGGAAACATACTCGTCTTTGGGCTGGCTGAATCTCGCGCGCCGGCGAGCGGAGGTTGAAAATTGGATGCGCCGTCTCGTCATTAAAGCCCGCAGCCCGCAACAGGCCGTGCGCGAATTGAGCGGCGGCAACCAGCAGAAGATTGCCTTCGCGCGAGTGTTGCACCAGGAGGCCGACGTACTCTTGCTCGATGAGCCGACTCGCGGCATCGACGTGGGCTCCAAGGCCGAAATCTATCGGTTGATGGGCGAGTTGGCCGCGCAAGGCAAGGCGATCGTTTTCGTCAGCTCTTACTTGCCCGAGTTGATGGCCGTTTGCGACCGGATTGGCGTTATGGCCCGCGGCCGGCTGCGCGACGTTCGCCCGACGCAGGAGTGGACGGAAGAAACCATCATGACCTGCGCGGTTACCGTGTGACAGTTCTTTGCGGCGGCTGCCTGTGAACGTCGTTGGACGAGGGAGCGTCTACGATCTTTGCACTTTTTGTTCCGCGACCAGTATCCCGCAAATGGTCTGGAGCTGTTCTTTCATGGGCCAAAGATCCTCCGTCAGCCACAGCCTCGATCCTGGGACGTCGTCGACCACGGCGACGACGCACTCCAGTGAGACGTCGGCGTCTTCTGCGTGGGGAATCAGTACGTGTCGCGTCCACCGGTGGACCGACTGTGTGAGCAGGATGTGGTGAACGACCGCCGCGGCAATCAAACATGACACCACGGTGATCGTTCCTCCAAGCCAACTGCGAACGGCGGGCACGCACAAGATGAGCAAACCCGCCACGAGGGCGGCCACGACATAGGTCAGACAGCCAGCCGACGCAGGAAACCCGCTGGCCAACTGCCGGATGAACTGCCATGCCCGTGCAAGGGCTGCGATGTGCTGCCCTAGCTCGGCCCGCTGCAGCTCGTCGAACCGGTGCCAGTCGAGCAATTTCCGCAGCAAATCTGCACGAAGCGCTCCCGGCCGCATCCCCTCGAGGTGCCCGTACGCGACGGCAAAGCGATTGTCGCCGCCCAAGTCACGAATCTGTTCCTGAAAGCGAATTCGATCCGCCAGAACTGGGTTTGTCTTCGCCAAAAGACTATCCAGCTCCATTCTCTGGGCTTCCCGAACCGGCACCAATGCGGCGTAATGCCAGTACGGTTCACCGGGAAAGGTCTTGAGACAGCCGGTACACATGCAAGACGTTTCTCGCGACGGTTCCGCCATCTTTACGAAGAAAACGTAGTTTCCTCGGCAGACTGACCTCAGCAGGCAACACATTGGGCGTTCGCAGTGCGGACAATGCTCGGCCACGACGCCCAGGTCGCCGATCTCCGTAACGGCCCCCCAGAAAGTTCGCATTACACGCGTCCTCGATGAACGAGCACGAAGGTCGGTTGTCAAGCGCCCGCTCCTGCCGCACACTGGTGTACAACCGCGGCGCCTACTTTTCGCGTTTGAGATTCACAACTGTCCTCCTAATGTTGTTCACGACGGGCCTCGCACGAAATAAACGGCAGCAACGTATTGTCACGCTCGCCTATCATGTCAGAGTGCGAATCGCACTGCAATGGTTTGGCGGCTGCGCCTGACAGTCATTTATGCAGGACGAGGCCACGGCTGGCTGAGCTTGCCTTGGCGCGTTTGACGGCGCTGATTGGCTTGCCAATAATTCCCGCTGGCGACGTCCAGGCAGGTCAGCCAACCAGCGCCATAGGCCCAGGTGTCGATGCAGACCGCATGACCAAGGTTGAGCGGCACGCCTGACGACTGGGGCGTGTGGCCGCAAACCATGACTTTGCCGCTTTGGTGCGGCGCCGGATCGTCGAACCGCTCCCACAGCAGCACGTGGTCGCGTTGCTCGTCGAGCGGCACGTCGGCGAGGGCGTTGGCATGCACGAAAAAATGCGTGTCGGTTTCGTACCACTTGCGGCAATCGCGATTGATAAACTGCCAATGTGCTTCCGGCACTTCGTCGAGGTCGCCGGCGCCGCCGCGACGAAGATACGAAGCGAGCGTCGCCTCACCGCCGAAGCTCAGCCAATATTCGCGTGCGACGTAGTCGCTGCCGGCGTCGAGCATCATCCGTTCGTGATTGCCGAGCAAAGGTACAAGCTTGCCGCGCTTGCCACGCTCGATCAGCCAATCGAGCACGCCGGCTGAATCAGGGCCGCGGTCGACGTAATCGCCCAAGGTGATCAGCAGATCGTCGTCCGTCAGGCGCACCGCGCCAGCCAGGGCCAGCAGCGCCTCGAAACTGCCGTGAATGTCGCCGATTGCCAAAACTCTCAACTCAATCTCCTTGACACCTCAGCCGGCTGCCGCCTGGGACGCGCGAGAGTTATCCGGACGTAAAGAAAAAACCTTGAGATTGAACGTTGCGCCTATGAACCAAGTCTCAGTGTAAATGGCCGTCGCAGAGATGGCGAGGGCAGTGGCTTTTACATAGTGAAGGAACGTCGGGTTGCTGGGGTAGGGTGGGACGAGCGAAGCGAGTCCCACCTGTTCGGCCGGCTGTCTGGTGGGACTCGCTTCGCTCGTCCGACCCTACGAGGATTGCTGCATCGTGCAAACGCTTACCTATTGCGTGCCCAGGTTTGCCTTGCTCAGTCCGTCGGCTGCCCAGTAAGATGCTCCGGCCCGATCCGCTTTTCGAGGAACCGCAGTGGGGAGCCGCCGTGACGACCGCTGAGCCGAGCAGACCGACGCCCGAGAAGGCCGACGCCAATCCCTACCAGTCGCCTGCTGCGGGCAACGGCGCCCCTGCGCGCCACAAAGGCACCAACCGGGAAATCTTCGCCTGGGCGATCTACGATTGGGCCAATAGCGCCTATTCGACGCTGTCGATCACCGTGCTCACGGTGTATATCCTCAAAGACGTCTTGCCCGGCAGCCGTGGAACGTTGCTCGTTGGATTAGGGCTTGGAATCACGACGTTTGTCTCCGCGCTGCTTTCGCCGGTGCTCGGTGCCGTAGCCGACGCGAACGCCAGCAAGCGGCGTTGGCTGGCGGGAACCGCGTTTTCAGGCGCAGGGGCCTGCGTCTTGATGTTTTTCACCGACGCGCAGCACGCCTGGGCGATGGTCATCCTCTACATCGTTTCAGTGATGGGCATGGAGCTTTCGCAAACATTCTACAACGCCTTTTTGCCCGAGCTGGCCGAGGACGAACGGATGGACCGCGTCTCGTCGTGGGGCTATGCCTTGGGGTACGTTGGCGGGGGCCTGGCGCTGGCCATCGTGCTGCTGTTGTTCATGTTCCGGCAGCAAGTGGGGCTCAGCGAAATCGCGTGCAAGCGGATCGGCCTGCTCTTAATGGGGCTTTGGTGGGGCGGATTCTCCTTGCCGACAGTCTTGGTGCTGAAAGACAAGAATATGCCTGCCGGACAGCCGAAACCAGTTCTGCAAGCCGCCCGCGTCGCGTTTCACAATATCGGACATACGCTGAGAAACATCCGCTCCTACCGAATGTTGACCATCTTCATACTGGGGTTTCTGGTTTATAATGACGGCGTTCAAACGGTCATCAGCCAGGCGTCTGTCTTCGCCACCGAGTTATTGGGCATGGGCATGCAAGAGCTCGTCGGCGTGGTGCTGATGATCCAATTCATTGCGTTCCCAGGCGCACTCGCCGTGGGCTGGCTGGCGGAGCGATTCGGCCAGAAGATCGTGCTCATGGGGTGCCTGGCGGTATGGACGATGATTTTGGCCTTGTCGTTCCTGATTTCGGAAAGGTGGCATTTCTGGTGCATGGCCGCCGTCGTGGCACTGGTGTTGGGCGGCACGCAGTCGGTCAGCCGATCGATCATGGGCTTGATGACCCCGCCGCAACATGCCGGCGAGTTCTTTGGTTTCTTTAACTTTTCGGGGAAGGCGACGAGCGTGTTCGGGCCCTCCTTCTTCAGCATCATGCTGACCGCCACTGAAAGTCCGCACCTTGCTCTTGCCAGCCTGCTGGCGTTCTTTGTGGTGGGCTGGATGATCATCGCGCCGCTCAACGTAGCGGAAGGCCAACGCCAATCGCGGGCCGCCGAAGACGCGGCTCATTAGCCGCGCTTATTTTTTGCCCAGAGTACGCTCGAGATTGTCGATGTTGGCGCGGACGCCTTCCAGGTTCGGGTTGAGGGCCAAAGCGCGGCGAAAATTCTCCAGCGCCAGACGCGGTCGCCCGGCTTGCAGATAGCATTGGCCGATGCCCGATGCGGCGCCAAAATGGTACGGATTGAGCTCCAGCGCCTGATTGCAATCGGCAATGGATTCAGGGTAATTGCCCAGGCCATACCAGGCGATGGCCCGTTGGTTGTACGCCTCGGCGAAGCTGGGCGCCTCCTGAATCAAGCGGTTGGCACGCGCGACGGCTTCATGATAGCGGCGGGCCGAGTTGGCCGCGACCACCAACTGAAGCTGCGCCTGCTGTGCTTCGTTGCCGGCCCGAGACCAGATGCCGCGCAGGGCTTCCTCGGCCGCCAGCCGTACGCCGCGGTCTTCGTCTTGCAGGGCCCGGCCCAGTGCATGGTTGGAGCTGTAGCCGGCCAGGTGGCCCAGCACGAGCACGGCCGCGCGACGTGCTATGCGGGGGCCTCGTTCGGACATGGCTTCGAGCGTACCCACCGTATAAGCCCGCGATACCTGTCCCACGAAGGCGCCGAGCTGCTGCGACACCTGGTACTCATGATAGAGCACTTCCAGCAACGATAGTCGGACGTTCTGGTCACTCATGACATTCAATCCCCCGGCAGCATCGCCGCGGCGGCAGCCGCAAAGCGCGTTCAGGCCTCACATTATGCCAGTGTAATTAGAGGTTTTTGGAATGCCAGTCCGATAGCTTGTTGGCGAGGCCGAGATACGGCAAAATGCGTCCGGCCATATAACCCAACCTGGAAACCACGACCTGGAAGCCACGACAGGATGCAACTTTCTTCCACCGACCAAAGTGCGGTCGCCGTCGAAGCCGAAGCCCTCGTCGTCGGCGTATTTGCTGACGGCCGTTTAAGCGGGGCCGCGGCGGACGCCGACAAAGCGAGCGGCGGGCTGCTTAGCCGGCTGCTCGAAAAGAAAGAGCTCAGCGGCAAACCCTACGAACTCACGACCTTGTGGCAGGTGCCCGGCGTGCGTGCGCCGCAGGTGCTCGTCGTCGGATTAGGTAAGCAGGCCGAGTTTGATCGCGGTACGGCGTTGAGGACGGCTGCGGCCGCTGCCCGTCAGTTGGCCTCGAAAGAGCGCGGCCGCGTCGCTTTCTTTCTGCCGTGCGGCAGCGACGCGCTTGCCGAGAGCGGCATCGCCGGCGCGTTGATGGGCTGCCAGGGGCAAGATCTTTATCGGTCGGAAAAGAAGCGGTATACCTTCGCCGAGATTGTCTGGGGCGGCGCCTCGCAGCAGGCCCTCGAGGCAGGGCGCGTTTTGGGCGAAAGCGTCAACCTGGCGCGGCAATTGGTGAACGAGCCGCCGCAAGCGATGTATCCCGAGACGTTTGCCGCCAAAGCCGCTGAACTAGGCGGGCAATTCGGGTTGGCCGTCGAGATTTGGGACGATGACCGCCTGAATCGCGAGCGGTGTGGTTCGTTGTTGGCGGTGGCGAAAGGTTCCCCACGTCCGCCGCGGCTGGTGATCTTGCGGCACCAGGCGGCCGCCCCGGAACAGCGCCCGCTGGCGCTGGTGGGTAAGGGGGTGACGTTTGATTCAGGCGGCCTGTCGCTCAAGCCCAACGATTCGATGAAGACCATGAAGTGCGACATGGCCGGCGCCGCCACGGTGCTGGCGGCGATGATCGCCGTAGCCCGCTTGAAGCTGCCGGTCAACGTCGTGGGACTGATGGGCCTGGTCGAGAACATGCCAAGTGGTTCGGCTATGAAACTGGGCGATGTGCTCACGGCGCGAAACGGCAAGACGATCGAGGTGATGAATACCGATGCGGAGGGGCGGCTCGTGCTGGCCGACGTGCTCGACGTGGCGGTCGCCCATCGGCCGGCAAAAATCGTCGATCTTGCCACGCTCACCGGCGCGTGCGTGGTGGCCTTGGGCCTCGACGTGGCCGGCGCGATGACCAACGATCAGGCCTGGTGCGATACCGTGCTGGCCGCGGCGGGTGAGTGCGGCGAGCCGATCTGGCAACTTCCCATGTTTGCCGACTATCGCGACGACATTCGCAGCGAAGTTGCCGATATCCGCAACACGGGCGAAGGCCGCTGGGCGGGGGCGATCGCGGGCGCCAAGTTTCTGGAAGAGTTCGTCGGCGACGTGCCGTGGGTGCATCTCGACATCGCCGGTCCCGCCTTCCTCGAAAAACCCAAGCCCTGGCTCGACGGCGGCGGCAGCGGAGTCTTCGTCCGCACCCTCGTGCAATTGGCGAGGGGAACGTAACGTTCGCCAACACAACCATGCCAAATCACCAGCGCCTGCTCGAACGCTTTTTGCGCTACGTTCAAGTCGATACAACCGCGGGCGACGGTGAGCGGGGATATCCCAGCTCGCAGGGTCAACTTGAACTGGGCCGCATGCTCGTGGAAGAACTGCGCGAGATCGGCCTGGCCGACGCGGAACAGGATTCCTTCGGCATCGTCATGGCCACGCTACCGCCGACCTGCCAGCATCAGGTGCCGGTGATCGCCTTCAACGCCCACGTTGATACTTCGCCGGAGACGACGGGAAAAGACGTCAAGCCACACATCTGGCGTGACTACGCCGGTCGTGATCTAGTGCTGCCGGGCGACAAAGACAAGGTCATACGCGTCGAGGAGAATGCCGAGTTGAAATCGTTGGTGGGCCGCACGATCATCACCAGCGACGGCACGACGTTACTAGGCGCCGACGATAAGGCGGGCCTGGCGGTGATCATGGAGGCCATCCACTGGCTGGCCGAACATCCGGAGGTGGAACATGGAGCGGTCCGCGTACTCTTCACCTGCGACGAAGAAATCGGACATGGCGTCGATCACGTCGACCTACACAAACTGGGAGCCACGGCCTGCTATACGCTCGACGGCGCGGGCGCCGATCAGATCGACGTCGAAACGTTCTCCGCCGACCTGGCGACCGTCGTCGTGCGCGGCGTCAACATTCACCCTTCGATCGGCAAAGGGCGGATGATCAATGCCCTGCGCGTGGCGGCCGACTTCATCGCACGCCTGCCGCGCGATCTTTCACCTGAGACGACCGATGACCGCCAGGGCTTTTTGCACCCGTACCTCGTCGATGGCGGTGTGGCCCAGGTCACGCTAAAAATCCTGCTGCGCGATTTCCAGACCAACAAGCTCGCCGAGCAGGCCAGGGTGCTGCATCAAGCGAAGGCGGCGACGCACGCTGCCTGGCCCGGCAGCCGCGTCGACGTCACGGTGACGCCTCAATACCGCAACATGGCCGAGGGTTTGGCACGCGAACCACGGGCAGTGGCTTATGCCGAGGAGGCCCATCGGCGATTAGCCCGGCAGCCGCAGCGCACGATCATTCGCGGCGGGACCGACGGCTCGCGTCTCACCGAGCTCGGCCTGCCGACGCCCAACCTCTCGACCGGCGAGCACAACCCGCACTCGCCGCTCGAATGGACCTGCCTCGAAGAGATGGCCGCCGCCGTCGAAGTCGTCGCCATGCTCGCCCAGGTATGGGCTGATGGCAACCTGTCGGGCTGAGGTTTCGCGTGTGGCGCCGAGCTCGCAAGCAATCACGCTGAGCTTCCATCAGGGACACAGGAATAGCCCAGTATGCTCGAGCGGCGATCCTTTCTGGCCTGCGCTGAAAAGACTATATTGCACGAGGAGGGGCTTGTCTTGACCGGATCGAGCAATCCAATCGGCGGCAATCATGCGCTGCGTGCAAGCATTCAGGTTAACGGTCGCGGTGGCGTTGCTGATGGCGGGTTGCCATTCCTCAACGCCGGCAAAGAGCGAGAAGAAGGTGGCCGATGATGAAACGCCCGCTCAGCAAGTCACGATCTTTGCCGCGGCCAGCACGCAAAACGCGGTCGAAGCGATCGTACACGAGTTTGAACGTCTGAACCCTGACGTCAAAGTCAACGCCAGTTTCGCTTCGTCGTCGACCTTGGCCGAACAGATCGCCAGCGGCGCTTCGGCGGATGTCTTTCTTTCTGCCAACGTGCAGTGGGCCGACTTTATCAAGCAAAAGATGCTGGTCGGCGAACAGCACGAACTGCTCGGCAACCAGCTCGTCGTCGTTGTGCCGGCTGACGCCACCTGGGACGTCCACATGCCCGAGGACCTGACCCAAGACGAAATCGAGCATATCGCCATCGGCGATCCTGACTCAGTCCCGGCCGGCATCTATGCCAAAGAAGCGCTCGAGAAGCTGGACCTGTGGGAGAAGTTGCAAGATCGGCTGACGCCGGCGGGCGACGTTCGACACGCCTTGGCGCTGGTCGAAACCGGCGCGGCCGAGGTGGGTATCGTCTATGCCACCGATGCCGCCGTAAGCGAGAAGGTCAAGGTGGCCTTTCCCTTTGACCGAGATCTGACGGCCCCCATCATCTATCCGCTGGTGCTCACCAAGCGGGGCGTCCAGAACTCCGCGGCGCGCGAGTTATATCACTTCTTGCAGTCGTCGTCGGCCGCCACCGTTTTTCGCCAGTCGGGCTTTCGCGTGCAGCAAAAGGCCGGTGTACAATAACCGTCATGCTCACGTCGGAAGAATGGTCGGCCCTGGCGCTCAGTTTTCGCGTCGGCCTATGCGCCGTGGCGGCCAGCCTGCCGCTGGCGGTGCTAGTGGCCTATTTATTGGCCCGCTGGACGTCCTCGGCCGGATGGCTGGGAC
>DASSFG010000009.1:0-14756 GCA_035694685.1 Pirellulales bacterium | reverse complement strand
GGTCCACTTCAAACGCCAAGCGATCGCGATGGCCGACCTTGCTCGCCACGCGACGTTCGAGAGGCTGGCTCAGCCGAGTGCGGGATGAAGACGCCGCAGCTTCTTTCTGCGCCGGCCCGCAGATTGCCGGTTTTTCGGCGTCTGACATAATGTATGGGTGTCTTGCGCCATGTTCTCTTGAACTGTGTTGTTCCGGCACGTGCCCTTTAGCATGCCATTCATTCAGCCGAGGTGACCATGCCAACGGTCCGGTTCAAAGCAGGCTTCGCTTGGCGTATCTTTGTATCCGCCGTGCTCATTAACATTGCCGGAACGAGCGTTGGCGACGACACACCCGTCTATGTCTTAAAGGGGTCAAGCGGGATTCTCCAGAGCCTGGCCTTTTCTCCTGACGGGACGCTACTGCTTTCTTCAAATGGTGGCATTCGAGTGTGGACCGTGCAGTCGCGGGAGGAGCGATTGACTCTTAAGCAGCGCGGAGGGGCTACACAAACGTTGTTCATGCCGGACGGCAAGCGCTTCATATCGTCCGATGGCCACGGTGAAACAAATGTTTGGAATATCGAGACACAGGAAAGCACGCTTTTGCTGCGCGACCCAAACGGCAGCATAGGGATCGCGCTCTCCGCCGATGGAGCCACGCTTGCTGTGTTCAGTCGCCTGCACAACGTCCAGTTTTGGGACGTGCGGCAAACGAAAAAGACATCCGAGCTTCCGATGGAAAGGGGAGCGCAGGGGCTTTTCTCCGCCGACGGCCAGCGCCTGTGGGTGTCTGACGACCGTTTTGTACACGCCTGGGATTTACCGGATAAAAAGAAACTGTGGTCGATCGACGCCGAATTGAAGTCCAAAGATGCCGGAATATCGCGGATAGCGCTCTCAAAAAACGACGAGCTATTAGCGGTCGCCTATGGAGGGCTGCCCTCAATCGAATGCCCGATTCATATCCACGATCCGACGGCCGGCGACAAGAAAATGTCGTTGCCAGGGCATCGGGGCGCCATCGACTGCCTCGCGTTTTCTCCCGACGGCGATACCCTTGCCACGGGAGGCGAAGACCGACAGATCAAGATATGGAGCGTTAAGACCGGCGAGCAAATCAAAACACTGAAAGGGCATCGCTACCAGGTTACCGCGGTTGCGTTTTCGCCCGACGGCAAACTTTTGGCTTCTGCGGGCCCCGACGCGACCGTGCGTATATGGACGCTGGGCGAGTAACGCCTACCGCGAAGAGGTGCTTTGGGAAGCAAGAACGACGCAAGACGGCGTCCGAGAATGTGTGTTGTGGTGGATGGCCCGTGAATGATCGAACTCGGACGACGATCGCCGGCGACATGGTGGGCTGACGAATCGGGCTTTCTTGACGCGCACCTTGAGGCCGTGCTAGGCGTGAGCAGCCTGATATCGGTAGCCCTACTCGCATGGTTTATCATCTGGTGGCGGCGGCAGACCTAGCTCAGTCAGCAGCGCGGTGGTAACCACTACCAGCAGATGGCTCAGCTATCGGCGCTGGCGCCGGCGCGGTAGACTATGCCCATGCCTCGCCGTTTTCAGTTCAGCTTGAGGCGGTTGTTTGGCGCTACGGCGCTTTTCGCCGTTGCCCTTTGGCTTCTGGGGTTGGTTTACTCGGCGGAAAATGGACTCGCCGTGACCGTGTTCCCGCTCGTGCTCGGCTCAGCCGTCGGGGCACTACTCGGCCGAGCGAGGGTCGGGGCGGTTGTCGGCTGGTGCTTGCTGCCAATATGGTGGTTGGTCATCGTGGTCGCTTTGTCTTTTCGAGAGTAGCCCAGTCCGTCTTCTGCGTTACTCGTCATCATCCGCTGACGATCGGGCCCGCACTTCACGAAGTAGCCGGCAGCCATATATGCGCGCGTCGCGGTGACAGTCAGGAGATGCGCTCAGGCGAGTGGTAGTCTCAGTGAAGCCGCCGCCCACGTTTTCCTGTCCGCCTCGCATAACCCGGCCAGCCAGGGAAACGGCCGGGCCTTTGGGGTTGCGTGTTTGGCTCGCGTCATAGCGCAGCGCATAGCGGTCTTCACACCATTCCCAGACGCCGCCAACCATGTCACATAGCCCGTCCGGCGTGGCACCATTGGGGAAAGAACCGACGGGGCGGCGTTTCCAATTCGGATTTGCGAGCTGCCGAAATACGCTCGGCCCCCAGTCGGCCCGCTGGCGGACCTCCGCATCGAGTTTTTTGGCCTGTTCGTCGTCGGTCGGTAGCTCGGTCACGGTAACTCCCCAGGGATACAACCGGCCTTCCTTACCGCGAGCCGCCCATTCCCATTCCGCCTCTGTGGGGAGGCGATAACGGTCACCGGTCGTTTCCGACAACCACTTGCAAAACGCCTTTGCTCCTTGCCAGATGACAGTATCGGCGGCCAGGTGCGCCGCGCCTTCCTCCCACGTCCATCGGTCACCGTCCCGTCGAACCGGTGAATGCGGGTGCAAGAACAGATAACGCTCGTCCTTGGCCTCGATTGCGTTAAGGAAGAAAACAATCTGTTCGACGGTGACTTCGTATTTCCCCAGGTAAAAACCGTCAACCGTGACCTCATGCTCTGGACCTTGGTTGATGAACGACGGGGACTCGACGATCATTGACGGCAGAAAGCCCGCCAAGCCCATGTCAAGCGGGCTCCCCATCGTATAACTGCCGCCGGTAATCGGCACCATTTCAAGCAGATCGACCGCGGTGTCTTTCAGAGCATCTCGCAGCCGGCCGTCGGCTTCGCTATCGGGCAGCACTTTCTCCTGAGCTGCCGGCGGAGTTGCAGACGAGCCCGCATCCTCTTCGCCAGAGGACCGCGTGATCGTGCCGGCGAACGATATGCAGGTTACGGCTAACCGCAAGAGCGTCTTCAAGCTGAATTGAAACCTTCGGCTCATAGAGCGCAACCTAACGCGCCCGTCCGCCCGGCACAATCGGCGATACCACCCGCAGTCCGAGAAATGATTGACAGAAAGATTACTGACAGAAAAATGCCCAAGGCGAATACTTTCGTGGCAGGCCACGGATAACTCGGATGGGCACGGATAACCGAGAAGATTGCGCGTTGGGCGCTCTTCTTTTCCTTACTACAATGAGCCGACGACGTCTCATGCCAGACAAAACCGCAAAGCAGGAACGTTCTTAACCCAGGCGCCACGATGATGCCGCACGCGGCACTGTTAGGCACGACTAGTGAACCGCACCCATTACGGCATCGACAACGATCTTCGCCAAGATGCCCAAGACGACGGCGAGCGCAAACCAGTTGTACCACGTGATGGAAGAAGCGCATTCTGGTGTCGGGACGGTCGGCGTTTCAAATTCAAGCGTGCTTTGTACGGGTTTTCTTCCATGCCTCCATGATAGCGTCGCGGGGCGAGATTGACGCCAAGCCTTCCATGACACCGCCGATCGGCGGTAAAATGCCGGAATCGGGAGGCGAGGGTAGCTGGCTAACAACCTCAATGACAAACCGTTTTCAGTTCGAGGCTACCATGCCAAAGCGACAGTCGAATGAGGCTGGTGGCAAACGGAAACCGAAGCCAAAATTTGGAATTCGATGGAACCGCGCAATATCGGTCGAACATCTCCCAAAAAAATACGACCTCCAGCAATACTGCAACGTCTACGCGACGTGGGCTCGTGCCAAAGATGACTTATTGGCTGCCTTGGCTTTTCAGCGAGACACAATCAGAAACCAGCTCGTGGCACTTGAACAGGCTAAGTCGCTCGATGAGTACGAAGCGACCTTCCACCGTTTGCAATATGGCGAGGATGACCAATGAGCCGCCGTTTTGAGTTTAGCTTGACGCTACCGGCACTAAGTCTGTTGTTCCTTGCGTTCGACGCGTATCTGACAGTAGTGAACGCAGAAGAGGATGCCCCGCCTGTCGAAGCTCAAGCAATCGACGAAATTCAAAAACTGGGTGGCGCAGTCTGGCGGCAGCCTTCCAAGGGCCGGGCAGCCTGCCTTCTCACCTCGGATGCTAGCCTGAAGAAAGCCGTCGCCTATTTGCAGAAGGTCCCGGATCTTCGGTTACTCTCACTCAACTTTTCTCCGCTCAGCGATGACGGACTCGCCTCGCTGAAGGACCTGCCGAAGTTGCGGGCGGTGAACCTGAAGGTCACGCACTGCACGGACGCCGGACTTCGACACCTTGAAAAGATGCCTTGGCTCGAGGAAATCGACCTCACGCTTACTTGCGTTACGGACGAGGGCGTTGCCGCCCTCCGCAAGGCATTGCCAGACACCAAAATCGTTTACAGCGGATCAGGCGACACCGCCGCAGCGAACCAATTACGTGGCCAGTGGCGGGGCAAATGGATTATGCCTGCCAGCGAAAAACAGACAAGCGACGAACAGGTTCTCGTTGTGTCCGGCAACGACATTGCGCTGGGAATCGAGGCCGGCCGTTTCCAACTAGGTACGGACACCGAGCCCGCAACGATTGACCTAGACATCAGCGACACTGTGTTAGGAAACAATACGCCCTGGAGCCGGTATCTGGGCATTTACCGGCTTGAGGGAGATACGCTCACGCTCTGCCTGTCGCCCGTTTACGGCGGTCGCGCCATGCGTCCGACAAAGTTCTCGCCTGCGGGCTTGCGCGGCTCGATGTACGTTTTTCATCGCACGAACGACGAAGGTGGCGAGGAAAAGAAACAGTAGCCCGAGCAGGGCATCACAGCGCCGGAAAGGATGACAAAAAGATTAATGACAGTCCCGCGCGATCAGGCGTATATAATAGGTCGATGGCCTCTTATATTGTTTCCGGTTGTCGAACGCCCATCGGCAAGTTCTTGGGTGGGCTGGCGCCGGTGCCGGCGACGAAGCTGGGCGCCGTTTGCGTGGCCGAAGCGCTGCGGAGAGCACAGCTTGCCGCAGACGACGTCGACGAAGTGATTATGGGACAGATTCTCACGGCGGGCGTAGGCCAGGCGCCCGCGCGGCAAGCGGCGCTCGGCGGCGGTTTGCCGCCTACCGTGGCGGCGCTGACGATCAATAGGATGTGCGGGTCGGGCCTGAAGGCCGTCATGCTGGCCGACCAGGCCATTCGTGCGGGCGACGCGCAGACCATCGTGGCCGGCGGCATGGAAAGCATGAGCCGCGCCCCGCACCTGCTCATGGGAACGCGCGAAGGCTGGAAATACGGTCCTCAAACCGCGCTCGATTCCATGATTCACGACGGCCTTTGGTGCCCCTTCGAAAACGCCGCCATGGGCGCCGAGGCTGACTACATCGCGTCGAGCCGGGGTGTGAACCGGGCCGATCAAGACGCGTTTGCCGTTGAAAGCCACCGGCGCGCCGCCGCCGCGGTGGGCGAAGGGCGATTCAAAGAAGAAATCGTGCCGGTGACCGTGCTCGGCCGAAAAGGCGACGTCACGCTTGACCGCGACGAAGGTCCACGGCCGGAATCGACCGTCGAATCGCTGGCAAAACTTAAGCCGGCGTTCGACCCCAGCGGAACGGTGACGGCCGGCAACGCATCGCAGCTCAGCGACGGCGCCGCGGCCGTCGTCGTGGTTGACGAGGAACGGGCGCGGAGGATCGAATCGCCCCTCAAGGCCCGCATCGTGGCCACGGCCACCAGCGGCGTCGAACCGAGGGAAATTTTCATCGCGCCGGTGACCGCCATCGAGCGCGTGTTGGCCAAGGCCAAGCTGACGCTCGACGACATCGACCTCGTGGAACTGAACGAGGCGTTTGCGGCGCAGTGTCTGGCCTGCATGCGGCCCCTTGGTCTCGACGCGAGCAAAACGAACGTCAACGGCGGCGCCATCGCCCTCGGGCACCCGATTGGGGCCAGCGGTGCACGGGTATTGGTCACACTGCTCTGCGCCTTGGCCGCTCGCGGCCTGCGCCGCGGTTTGGCGTCGCTCTGTCTGGGCGGTGGGAACGCCGTGGCCATGATTGTCGAGCGAGTTTAGCTGGGCTATTGGCATTTCTAGTTGTTCTGCGCATCTCGTGAATCGTCCGCTGTGCGGCGGCACCAAACCCTTGGAGTGCGGCGATTTATCGCCGCTTTTGTCGGTCGCGGAGCGACCTTTCTTTCGTTTGTTGGTCGCCGGCTGACGTATCAAAATAGAGCGGCTCCGCCGCAAGCCAAAGCGGCGATGAATCGCCGCACTCCAAAGGCCTTCGGTGCGGTGAACGATCGTCGCGGCGCCATGAGGTTGGCATTTCTCCGCTCCCCGTTTCCGCACTCGACCCCGCTTTCCCATCGTACCGTCGAGAAGTTACAGACCGTAGGCGCGACGGTCGATGTTAATGGTTGCGGACTCAATTCCACTCCAGCGGCACTGCGACGTTTCATGCCTCAAACCATACAGCGGCCCGAAACGTCGATTGCTGCCAGCCAGGCGGCACCGCTGGCGCAACTCGGTGCCTGGCAGCTTGTGAAGTTGATCGGCGAAGGACGCCTTTGCCGGGTTTATGCCGCTCGTCCGATCGCACATTCGCCCAGCCGGCCGACCTACGCACTCAAGGTGCTAAAGGAGCGGTGGCAAGAGCAGCCCACGGCCATTGAAGTCATGCGGCGCGAGGCGATCGTCGGCAAAAAAGTTTCGCATCCGCACGTAATCTCGGTGCTGTCGGCGCACGTGGGCGCGCCACCTTATTTTCTGGTGATGCCCCTGCTTGAGGGCGCCTCTCTCGACCGGCGGCTGGCTGCGGGCGAGCGGACCGGCATTGCCACCGCCCTCTGGATTGCCCGGCAAACGGCAGAGGCCCTGGGCGCCTTG
This sequence comes from Pirellulales bacterium, assembly GCA_035694685.1. Taxonomy (GTDB): domain Bacteria; phylum Planctomycetota; class Planctomycetia; order Pirellulales; family JAICIG01; genus DASSFG01. The sequence continues at coordinate 8,023 of DASSFG010000009.1, read as the reverse complement.
CACGCGGCCGGCTGGATGCACGCCGACGTGAAGCCGGCGAACATCTTCTTGTCCGCCGACGGCCATGCCACCCTGCTTGACCTAGGCTTCGCTCGCCAGCCCACCGACAGCACCAGCCTGGTGCAGCGTTGCGTGACGGGCACCATGCAGTACATCGCGCCGGAGATGATCACCTCCGCCTTGCGGCCCGACATCCGCAGCGACATTTACAGTCTGGGCGCCACACTCTACGAGATGCTCACAGGCGGGCCGCCCTTCGTGGCCGACGGTTTGGAGCAACTTGCGACGTTGCACCGCGCCGCCGAACCTCGGCCGTTGCGTCTGCACGCGCCGCAGGTTCCTGCGAAAGTCGCTCGCTTCGTCCACCAGATGCTGGCCAAAGAGCCGCTGCGCCGCCCGCAAACGCCGCAAGACGTTATCGACCGCTTAGTCGATTTCGAAATCGAGACGTTCGACATGCGTTGAGCCGCGCCTTAAAATGCGCGGCCATGGCGATTGATACACCCGCACGCATTGCAGTGCTCGGCGCCGGGCCGGTGGGCCTGGAGGCGGCACTCTACGCTCGCTATCTCGGTTACGACGTCGATCTTTACGAACGTGGCGACGTGGCTCAAAACGTCTTGGGCTGGGGCCACGTGCGGCTGTTCACGCCATGGCGGCAGAACGTATCGCCCCTGGGCGTGGCGGCCTTGAAAACACAGGACGAAGCATGGCCGCCGCCGGAAGGCGATGCACTTCTGACCGGCCACGAATTTCGGGATCGCTACTTGACGCCTCTCGCTCATTCCGACCTGTTGATCGATAGCCTGCACTTGCACACCGAAGTGCTGGCCATCGGCCGCGAGGGGCAGCTCAAGGGCGACCGCGTGGGCGACGAGGCCCGCGAAGACAGCGATTTCCGCTTGTTGTTGCGCGACGCCGCCGGCAACGAAGCGCTCGCTTCCGCCGAAGTCGTGATCGACACGACGGGCACCTACGGCAACCACAACTGGGCCGGAGCGTCGGGTATTCCTGCTCCCGGCGAACGGGCCGCGGCCGCGGACATTGAATATGGTCTGCCCGATGTGCTCGGCAGTGACCGCCATCGCTATGCGGGCAAGAAAGTGCTCGTCGTCGGCGCAGGTTATTCCGCTGCCACCAGCGTCGTCGCGCTGGCTGCGCTGGCCCGCGAGACGCCAGGTAGCGAAATCATTTGGATAACGCGACACGCCGACACGTTCGGCAGCGGTCCGATTCCGGTCATCGAGAACGACCGGCTCTGCCAACGCGACCAACTTGCACGCGACGCGAACGCCCTAGCGCTCGATCGAGCGTCCCTTGTCGACTATCGCCCAGGCCAGACGATCGAGAGTATGGAGTGGCGCCCGAATGGCCGGCTGGCCGTGGTCCTCGCTGGCGAATCAACGGAGACGGTTGAAGTGGACCGTATCGTGGCCAACGTCGGTTACCGGCCAGACAACCGGCTCTATGCCGAATTGCAGGTCCACGAGTGCTATGCCAGCGGCGGTCCCATGAAACTAGCGGCGGCGCTGTTGGGCCAGCCTTCCGCCGATTGTCTCGACCAAAGCCCTCATGGGCCGCAGTCACTGTGTACTCCCGAGCCGGATTTTTACGTCCTGGGCTCGAAAAGCTATGGACGTAATTCTCAGTTCTTGTTGTCGATCGGCCTGGCGCAAATACGCGACCTGTTCTCCATGATCGGCGATCGCGCCGATCTCGATCTTTACCGCACGATGGGAGCGCTGGCCCAGTGAACGACGACTCGCCGCCGCTCGTGCGTCTCTCGCACCTCGACCATCTCTGGTTCCAGGTTGCAGGCACCCGTTGCAACTTGACGTGCCACCATTGCTTCATCAGTTGCAGTCCAAAGAACGATCGCTTCGGCTATCTGTCGTTCGACCTGGTACAGCGCTACCTGGAAGAATCCGTTGGCCTGGGAGTGAAAGAATATTACTTCACGGGCGGCGAGCCGTTTTTGCACCCGGAGATGGTGCCGATACTGATCGAGACGCTGCGTTTTGGTCCGGCGACCGTGCTCACCAACGCCACCGTGTTCAAGGATGCATGGCTCAAGGCGCTGGCCGCGGCCGAGGAAGCAAGCCTATACAGCTTGGAGTTCCGCGTGTCGATCGACGGCTTTTCTCCGGAGACGAACGACCCGATTCGCGGTGACGGGACGTTCGAGCGGGCGATGCGGGGCGTGGAGCAGCTCGTCGAGCAGGGCTTCTTGCCGATCATCACCGGGGCGCGCACCTGGCGCCCTGATCAAGAGGCCGAGGTCGTCGGCCGCTTCGTCGAGGTATTAAAGGCCCGCGGGTACGCTCGACCGCGGCTGAAGCTGCTGCCGATGTTACAGATTGGCGCCGAAGCCGAGCGGACCCGCGCCTACAACGACGTTGAGCGTATCGATCAGGGAATGATGAATGGCTTCGACGCCGCGCAGCTTCTCTGCGAGCACAGCCGGATGGTGACCGACCGCGGCGTTTACGTCTGTCCGATTCTGATCGAGACGCCCGAGGCCCGACTGGGCGACACACTGGCCGAGTCGTTCAGGCCTTTTGCACTGGCACACGGCGCTTGCTTCACCTGCTATCAGCACGGCGCCATCTGTGCCAATGCAGCGAGCAGTTCAGATTTCTCGTGAGGCCGAATCGCGCTGGCGATTTTAGTACTCCGTGCCTACGGTTCTCTGATCATTCCGCACTGCCAGGCGATTGAAGATTTCGTAGTTCACCGCCTCGGAAATGAAATGCGTCGAACCATCGGCAAAAACTACCTGCGCCCCGCCCGGATGCTTCGAGCGCAGCCCCGAATAGGCCGCGAACAGCGGCCAAAACGTTCCGGTCGTCGACCAGGTTATTAAATTGCCGGTGACGTCGCGCTCGCTCATGCAGGTGGGAAAGTTGACCGGCGCCTGGGCGTAAAACATCCCCTGGTGGCTGTTATGCCAGCCGCTCCACTGGTCCGGCGAGCAGTTTCGCGGCTGTTCGCCAATAGCGAACGTATTGGAGGTGCCGTCCAGGATGTCGTTGAAGCTGGCGGCCCAGTTGCCATAGGCGAATACGCCGTTGGTGTTCGCGGCGCTGGAACTCCAAGTGTCACCGGAGTAGCCCAGGCCGCTTTCGCCAAAGTAGCCTCCCCACTGAGGCGGAACGTACGGCGAGACGGGCACAAACGGCGTCAGCGCTCCCCGGCCCGGCCATTGAATCTGGCAGGAGGGCGAGCCGCCGCAAGTGGCATAGTCGGTCAACGCCCGGTCAGAGCCGCCATTGTTGTATGCGTCAGGATTCGTTCCGGTAACAGCCATCCCTGGCACGCTCGGGCAAAGAAAACCTGGAATAACGGTGTAGTTGGGCCAATGCCGCGGGTCCGTATGGGGCACCGCTTGATACTCGGCGCCCAAGGAATGGCCCGGTACGTTGCTGACGTTGATCGCATAGGTGAAGTTGTATTGGTCATAGATGGCTTTCTGCTCCATGTAGGGCAACAAACGCAGGAAGTTGCCGCCGGTATCGCCACCAGGCGAGGCAGTGCTGCCGGTACCCATCACGTTGTTCGTGTTCGAGCGGATAGGAAAGCGACCGTTCGTGTCGTGATAGTTTTGTAGCGCGATGCCCAATTGTTTCAGATTGTTGTTGCACTGAGCGCGGCGCGCGGCTTCACGGGCCGCTTGTACGGCGGGCAACAACAGGGCGATCAAAATGCCGATGATGGCGATCACCACCAGCAACTCAACCAACGTAAAAGCAGGGCGCCGGCGAGAGGCGCGGTCGTATGACGCAGTATCGAGTGACATGAGATTCTTTCTCCGTTCCAGGGAGGCAATGCCCCAGGAGGCACCAAGGGCCGGAAGAAGGCGCCGACGCGGCGCGACCCACCCGGCCATTCGTTTCCGCATTTAGCGTACCCAAGAGCGACCGGCTGCGAGTACGTAGTATGTGTTGGGGGAGGGCCGGCCCGCGCGAGCTACGCTAGGCGCTTCGTCAAAAGCGAACCGTTGTCGCAAGACCATTGCAACGGCGTCCGGCGCTTAGACCGGATTTTTGCGAGGTCTTTTTTTTGTTTTGGCGTCGTCGGCGTCGGCCCAGCGCTGCAACACTTCGAGCTGCTTAAGGATGCGCCGCCGCCGCCAGCGCCAGGCAAAAAACATCGTCGGAAAAATGACGATGGTGGCGGCGCCTTTGCCCAGCAAGCCCAGGCCCGCCCCGCCAAAAAGAAGATAGGTCCAAGTCAGCGCTAAGGCGACAATGCCGAACAGCACGATCGCGCCGCCGTAGGACGCTTCCTGGGGCGACTCGCCCGGTCCTGACTCATTCGTTGACATGCACGCGCTCCCAGGCGTACCTGGTGTGGCCGGATTGAGATCATGCCCCGAGAGATCTATGGTGGCAGATAGCAGCGCGGTTGGCAATGGCCGACTCGAGACATCAGGAACTTGCCGTGGTCGTCTTTCGATGAGTAATAGGCCACGAAACGGCCCGGCGTGGAATAGCCCCGGAAACGGTACACATCCAACAGCCGGCCCAGGTCTTTCTCGCCGCTGAGATCGTAATGGTCGCCGTGCGGCGCCGCGGTGAGCGTCATGCGATATTGGAATGGAATCACCTTGAAAAACCTGCCGCGGAAACGGGCTTCGTAATGGCAACGGTAGAAAAGCGGCCCCGTTTGTGAGAAGATAGAGTGCCATCCACCAAACTGGCGGCACTTCGATGAGCGAAATCCTTGACCTCGTCCGCGGCTTGTTCGATGCCAGCGACGATATGGTCTGCCTGGCCACGCTCAAGGCGGAATTGTTCCACATCAACCCCGCCGGCCGACGCTTGCTGGGCATGTCGCCTTACGCCGACTTTGCCGGCACGCGGTTGCGCGACGTCTACGCCGACAAAACGCGGGCGCAGTTGCGGTCGATCGCCTTCCCCGCGGTGCGGGCCAAAGGACGCTGGTCGGGCATTGGCCAGGTGATCCGCAAGGCTGACGAGGTACCACTCGACGTCGAAATCACGGCTTTTTTCGTGCGCCATCCGCGCAAAGAAAAGCCGGTTTGCCTGGCGCTGGTGCATCGGCTGCAGAGCAAGGGGGCGGGGGCTGGTGAAATCGAATCGCTGCGCAAGGCGATTTTGGAATCGTCCATCGACCCCATCGTGGCGGTCAGTCACGAAGGGCTGATTACGGAGTTCAATCCCGCGGCCGAGCGCATGTTTCGCCGCCGCCGGGCCGATGTGCTGGGCAAGAAACCCGACGACGTTCTTTTTCCGCCGCCTTCGGCCGGTGGAGAGCCGGAGCGCGTCGAGCGGCATGTGTCCGCGGGCGAGGGCTCGATGCTCGGCCGGCGCACCGAGGTCGTGGGCATGCGGGCCAATGGCGAAACGTTTCCCGCGGAAATGGCCATGACCATCAGTCGCGCCGACGGCCTTCCCGTGTTTACCTTTTTCTTTCGCGACATCAGCGAGCACAAACGGGCCGAACAGGCGCTGCGCAACTCCGAGGCCCTCTATCACTCCCTTGTCGAAAACCTGCCGATGAACGTCTTTCGCAAAGACCTCGCAGGCCGCTTCACGTTTGCCAATCGCCTGTTTTGCGAAGCGCTGGGCGTGCGGCACGATCAGATCATCGGCAAGACCGATCTCGACTTCTATCATGCCGAACTGGCCCAGAAATACCGCAGCGACGACCGCCACGTGATCGAGACCGGCGAGGTGCTCGAAGCCATCGAAGAGCATTACCGTTCCGACGGCGGCAAGATTTACGTGCAGGTGTTGAAGACGCCGGTGCGCGACATGGACGGACAGATCGTCGGCACGCAGGGCATGTTCTGGGACGTCACGGCCCGCAAGCAAACCGAAGAGGCCCTGCGCGAAAGCCAGCAGCGCTTGCAGTCGATTCTGGACAACGCCCGGGCCGTCATTTACGTCAAAAACGTCGACGGCCAATACGTTCTGGTCAATCGGCTGTTTGAGTCGTTGTTTCACCTGCGCCGCGGTGAAGTGGTGGGCAAGACCGACTTCGATCTGTTTCCCAAGGAGTTGGCCGAGGCCTTTCGGGCCAACGACCAGCGAGTGCTGGCGGCGGGTTCGCCACTGCAATTCGAAGAAGTTGCGCCACACGACGACGGCCCGCACACCTACGTCTCGACGAAGTTCCTGCTCTACGACGCCAATGGCGTGCCGCACGCGCTGTGCGGCATTTCCACCGACATCACCGAGCGCAAACGGGCGGAAGTCGAGCTGCACAAGGCCAAAGAAGCCGCCGAGGCCGCCAGTTTGGCCAAGAGCGTCTTTCTGGCCAACATGAGCCACGAGATCCGCACGCCCATGAACGGCATCATCGGCATGACGGAGCTGGTGCTCGATACCGCTCTCAGCCCCGAACAGCGTGATTACCTGAAGCTCGTCAAAGAGTCGGCCGATTCGCTGCTGGCGGTGATCAACGACGTTCTCGACTTCTCCAAGGTCGAAGCCGGCAAGCTCGACCTCGAACAGATTGCCTTTGCTCTGCGCGACAGCCTGGGCGACACGATGAAGTCGCTCGCCTTCCGGGCACACACCAAGGGACTGGAGCTGAACTGCCACGTGTCGCCCAAGGTACCCGAATTCGTTACCGGCGACCCCGGCCGACTGCGGCAGGTGCTGACCAACCTGGTGGGCAACGCCATCAAGTTCACGGAACGAGGCGAAGTGCTCGTCGACGTGGCACTCGACGGCGAACACGGCCACGGAGCGGCCAATGGCGAACCGGGCAGTGAGGTCGTGTTGCACTTCTGCATCGCCGACACGGGCATCGGCGTGCCTCCCGAAAAGCAGGAGCTGATCTTCGAGGCGTTCGAGCAGGCCGACACTTCGACCACGCGCCGCTTTGGCGGTACCGGGCTGGGCCTTGCCATCTCGCGCAAGCTGATTGAGCTGATGCACGGCCGATTGTGGCTGGAAAGTGAAGTGAACAAGGGGAGTCGTTTTCATTTCACGGCGCGGTTGACGCGGGCCGAGCCGTTGCGGGCCACACCTCGCGCTCAGCCGGCGACGCTGGTCGACTTGCCTGTGCTGGTGGTCGACGACAACGCCACCAATCGCCGTATTTTGGCCGAGATGCTCAACAACTGGCGTATGAAGCCGACGGCGGTTGCCGGTGGTCGAGCAGCCTTGGCCGCCATGCAGCAAGCAAGCGAAGAGGGGCGGCCGTTTTCGCTGGTCTTGCTCGACGCGAACATGCCCGAGATTGACGGCTTTCAACTGGCCGACGAGATCAACCGCCACCCACAGCTTGCCGGCGCCACCGTCATGATGCTAACCTCGGGCGATCGTCCGGACGACGTGAAGCGTTGCCGCCAGCTCGGCATCGCCTCGTATCTGATGAAGCCGGTGGCGCAATCGGAGCTGCTCGACGCGATCATGTCTGCGGTCGGCAGTCGCCTGTCGCCCGAGGCGGCCATTGCCGACGTGCCGGCCGTGGCGCCGCCCAGCCGCCACCTGCGTGTGTTGCTGGCTGAAGACAGCGTGGTGAACCAGAAGCTGGCCGTGTACCTGCTGGAAAAATGGGGCCATCACGTCACCGTAGCGAACAATGGCCGCGAAGCGGTGGCCCGCGCGACGACGGAACCATTCGATTTGGTATTGATGGACGTGCAGATGCCCGAGATGGATGGCCTGGAGGCAACGGCCGTTTTGCGCAAGCAACTCGTGAGCGGGCGTCGTTTGCCGATCGTGGCCATGACGGCCCACGCGATGGTCGGCGATCGCGAGCGCTGCCTGGAAGCCGGCATGGACGATTATCTTTCGAAGCCCATTCGTGCCCGCGAGTTACTAGCGGTGGTCGAGCAGGTCATCGCCGGCAGTCCTAAACCGGCCGACGGCAAGCAGGACGTGTGCGCGATCGACTGGCCGGCGGCGCTCGAGCGATTGCAAGGCGACCGCGAGCTGTTGGAGGAGCTGGTCGAGGTCATCCGGCAGGAAGCGCCGAAACTGCTCGCCGATGTCCGCTCTTCGATCGACCGCGGCGACACGGCGGCGCTCAAGCTATCGGCCCACAC
>DASSFG010000008.1:0-9201 GCA_035694685.1 Pirellulales bacterium | reverse complement strand
GGACGACAAGTTCATTTATATCGGCCGTGAAGCCAACTCGATTTGGGACAGTCAAAAGTTTCTGCTCGCTCTGCGGTTGGCGGAAGCCGGAGTGCCGGTCATCACGTTGCGCGCGGGCCTGTGGGACCATCATGGCAACGTCGTGAGCGGCGCGGGCAGCACGATCTGGTCCGGCATGAAGACGATGCTGCCGCTCATGGACCGCTCCATTTCGATGCTCGTTTCCGATCTGCACGATCGCGGTTTAGACAAGGAGGTGGCAGTGCTGGTCTGGGGCGAATTTGGGCGCACGCCGAAAATCTCGCAGAGCGGCCGAGACCATTGGCCTGACACCAGCTTCGCCTTGTTTGCCGGCGGCGGAATGAAAACCGGCCAGATTATCGGCGCCACCGACTCCAAGGGCGAACGTCCCATCGCGCGGCCGCTTGGACCGAAGAACGTCCTGGCGACGATTTATCACCTGATGGGCATCGATCCCGAGCAAAAGGTGCCCGACTTTAGCGGACGGCCGCAGTACCTGCTCGACGATGGGCAGCCCATCATGGAGTTGCTGTAGGCGTCGATTTGCTTTTCGTAGCTGTTCCAGCCGCTCAGTAATCGTTCGGCCCGTTTCATCCAGACGTCACCTGGTGCCTTCCGATCTGGCAATTCCCAGGAGAAGAGCCAGATGGCCACCGGCCGAGTTGCCCCCCGCGCCGATGGCGTCCTTGTCGATGTTGAACTTGCCCGCGTTCAATAGGGTAGTCAATCAGCTCGTTGCCAGTGATAATACGGATCGTTGACTTTCTGGTGCATGAGCCGAGTGCGGTGCAGTGGAATTCCTCGTGAAGCTTGCCATTCTCGGCTTTTTCGCGTGGGTGGTTTGGAAAGTAATCCAACCGCGATGCTTGTTCACCGTGCGAATCGTGGGGGGCGAGCCGACGGTGTCCACGGGCGCGGTTACGCCAGCCTTTCTGGGACACGTGCGCGAGCTATGCCGCGAATACAGCTTCGACCGTGGCTCGATACGCGGCGTGGTGCGGGGGCCGCGGATCTCGTTGGCCTTTTCGCAGGAAATTCCAACCGAGGCGCGGCAGGCGCTGCGCAATTGGTGGGCCATCTCGGGTTGGCTGGCAGTTCCACGTCGATGCAAATAGCCTAATGCCGCGCCCTCAGCTCACCCTCAAGACGTTGCTGTGGTTGACGGTTGAGTTGTCTGGATAAAGACCAATGCCGACACGGCAGTTCGATCTTCGGTGGTTGTTCTTCATGACGTTCCTTGCGGCATCTGCTTCTCTCGCAGCCAGGTGGATCAATGACGCTCCGAATGCCTCGGTCTTTATCGTTTTTGCAATCGGATGGGCCAGCGTAATTGCCATAGCGATTGTGGCGGCCACTTTCAGGAAGCGATGACATTGCGGAACAAAACCACCGCCAAGCGGACGCGCGGAACGAGCGGCATTTTACGCAGGCGAGTCCCACCCTGCATGATCGCCGGCATTCAGCAGTCGAAGGCCGACGGAACTTTAGGGCGTGACCGTAAGCCAGAGATCGCTGATGTGAGCGCCGGCGACAACATTCGATTCGGCCAGGCGCAGCCGCTCGACGCCTTCCTTTGAACTACCGGCAATGCGGATGACGCCGGAAAAGGGGCCTGCGGTCGCCGTAAATGTGAGCTTCACGCTCTTGGCCGTATCGTCTTTAGCAATGGACCGGGCGGGAGAAACCGTTACGCCCTCGGGCAGGCCAAGCACTTGGAGTTCGATATCGCCGGCAAAGTTCTGGCGGCGGTCAATCGTCACGGGAATCTCCAGCGGCTTGCCAACCGCCAGCACGTAACTGTGCTGGCCGACCGTGAGGGCAAAATCAGCCTCCAATGGGGCGATTGTCAGGCGATAGAAATAACGCGGGCCGCCGTGCTCATACAGATCGGAGACGACCAGCGTAAACTCGCCGTCCGCAGGCGCAGTAAATTTGATTTCTGGGTCGAGATCTTTACCGGCGTCGTCGGCACGAACGAGCGATTTGCCCGCGGAGTCGAACAGTTCCAGCACGCCGTCGAGCGGGTAACCCAGCGAACGGCTGTCGACTTTGAATTGCCAGGCCTGACCTTTGCCTAAATGAAGGCGAATGGCATCTTTGTCGTGCAACTCGCCAATTCGACCGCTGAAGGTGACAGGCAATTCGACTGCTTGCGGATGGCCGGCGTCGTTTGGTTCCGATTCCACGATCGAGCGATGTTCCACGACCGGCACGGTCAACCCGTTGGCCCAGTGCGGCGAGAACAAAAAGGTTTCACTGGAACCGGCTGGCGGCTCGACCTGGCGGCGATGGTCGGCATCCGTCAGGTTCCAGCCATACGCCGCAACTTCCGTTTGGCTGCCGCGCGAAACCGAAAGCGGCAGAGCACCGTCGATGAATCCGCCTGTCGTCACGGTAAGCCGATAAATAAACCGCTCGCCGCCGGCAAACGCGATCGAAGCGTCGGCAGTGGAGGGAAAGGCGAAGACCCGCACCAAATAGGCGCCGTCGGCCGGTGCGGTGAACGCGAGCAAGGGATCGAGTCCGCGCTCATCGTCGCATTGTGCCAGCACGCTGCCCCGCGCCGAGACGACCTGCAACACACCGTCCATCGGCGAACCGAGTGTCTGGTTGGCGGTCAGCGCGGCGACGAGCGTCTGGCCTTTCACCAGCGGGACGGCGAACGTATCGACGTCACCGCGCTTTTCCAAACGACCGTTGACCACACACGCGGGGCCAGGCAACGCCTGCGGCTTTTTCGGACTGTCGTTGGGCTCCTGTTCATTGACCTCGGGCAAGGCGCCGACCACGAAGGGCAACGGGGCAGAGGCCCCTTCGGTATCGAAGACGCGAATCCAGCGGACTCCCGGCGCTGCGTCCGGCGTGACGACGACGGAGAATTTCCCTTTGTCGGCAGCCGCGACAACGCTGACGTCGGGTCGATCGACCCACGCCTGCGCCGGCCACTTGGCGAAGTTTCCAGCCGCCGTGACTTCAACCGTCGATCCCCGCGACGCTCCCGCCGGAAACAGGTGCTTCACTTCCGGCCCGGCCGCTTGGGTCATTCGAAACGCCAGGGTGATCGCTAGCAGAAAGGCGGCAAATGCTGCGACGGGGGCAAGCCCTCCTTGTTCTACACATCTCGAGAGATGGTTCTCTGCGCGGCGGCGCCAGCCTGTGGAGTGCGGCGATTCATCGCCGCTTTTCTCGGTCGCGGAGCGACCTTTCTTTTTTCGCATCGGTTCCTGGTCGCCGACCGACGCTTCGAAAGAAAGCAGCTCCGCCGCAAGCCAAAGCGGCGATGAATCGCCGCACTCCAAAGGGTTGCGGTCCCTTAGGCGCGGTGGGACCATGGTCGCGACCCCCATCAGCCCATCAGCTCCGCGATGGGCGTGGGATCGCTCACGAGGTGCGTCGGGCGACCTTGCGGCGTGTAATAAATCTTGCCAGGATCGATACCCAGCTTGCGATAAATCGTGGAGACGAAGTTTTCGGGCGACAGCACGCGCTCGACGGCCGAGTGGCCGTTGCGGTCGGTGGCGCCAACCACCGCCCCGCCCGGCGTGCCGCAGCCGGCGAAGAGAATCGACATGGCATTCGACCAGTGGTCGCGACCCGGTTTGCTCTGGCCTTGCAGTGTGGAGATTTTCGGTGTGCGGCCAAACTCGCCCAAGGCAACGACCATCGTTGTTTCCAGCAAGCCGCGGGCATCGAGATCTTCGATCAACGCCGCGATCGTGCTCTCAAACGGCGGCATACGATTGCGGAAGCCGCCAAAGATGTCGCTGTGATGGTCCCAGCCGCCGTCGTAGAGCGTAATGAACGGCACGCCTGCCTCCACCAGCCGCCGGGCCAAGAGCGCACGCTGCCCGAAACCGTTCCGGCCATAAGCGTCGCGCACCTTGTCGGGCTCTTTCTGAATCTCGAAGGCGCGCTGAGCCTCGGGGCTGGTGACAAGGTTGTAGCCTTGACGGTAGTATTCGTCGACGGCCGTCACGGGATCGCCCGCCGCCTTGTCGGCGATGCGCTGCAACCGGTCTACTTGCGATCGCAACTCGCGGCGCTTTAAGAAGCGATCGTCGGCCAGGCCGTGCGGCAGGTTGACGTCGCGGACGCGGAAGTTGGGGTTCTCCGGATTGTCGGAAACGATGAACGGAGCGTATTTCGCCCCCAAAAAATTTGCCCCGCCCGAACGCGACATGCTGGGCATTGAAAAATAAGCGGGCAGCCCTTCCGGCGCGCCCAGCTCGTAGGCCGCCACCGAGCCCAGGCTGGGGTGAAAACTGACGAACGCGCCGCAACCGACCGGGATACGCGGCGGGGCGCCCGTCATCATGTAATGGTTGCCCGCGCCGTGGTTGCCCTGGTCATGTCGCACCGAGCGGATCACCGAAAACTTGTCGGCGATCCCAGCCAGGCGCGTCATGTGTTGCGAAAACTGTACGCCGGGAACCTTCGTGTCGATGGCCTCGAACTCGCCGCGGATTTCCACCGGCGCCTCGGGCTTGGGGTCGAACGACTCGAAGTGAGAAGGCCCACCATCCATCCAGATCAGAATGCACGCGGTCCGCTTGGGCGGCGGACTTGTTTCGGCCGCTTGGCTTTGCCATCTCAAGAGGTCGACCATTCCGCCCAGCCCGAAAGCGGCCAGGCCAAATTGCAAAGCGTCGCGGCGCGTCAGTCCCTGGCAGTTGCGGTGCGTCGTCATATCTAGTCTTTGAAGAGGAATTCAGGTGTGTTGAGCAAGGCCCACAACAGGTCTTCGGTCGCTTGCCGACGATTGGCCGCCGAAGCGAACCACTCGTTGCCAATCTGCCGTTCTTCACTCGTCGGCAATCGAGAGTACACCAATAAGTAAAGTTCTTCCACAATTTCAGCGACCGGCTTGTCACTGGCCGCCAGCCGAGCGGCCCGGCCGTCGTCGCTGGTCACTTTGTGGTGCAGGTTGGGAGCGTTCATCAGGTGCAAAGTTTGCACCATCGTCGTCTCGGTCGTGCGTTCACAAGGCGGATCCTGATTGGCGTCGGGGCGACCGAAGGCGTCGAGAAACAGCGACTCGACGCGGTGCGACCAGATTTCCGTCGCCCTTGAGCCGGCCGGCAAGGCGGCAAACGTTTCGGGCACTTCGGTAACGTCGCTGATGGCGTCGAGCAGCACTTCCGCGCGCAAGCGCTGGCGATAGTGCCGCGAATAGTTGCGCGTGTCCGCCACGTTGCGATCGTTCGGCTCCGACGAGAGACCGTAAACATGCGACGTCATGATCGTGCGGACCAGTTGTTTGTTATCGAAGCCGACTTTGCGGAAATGCTCGGCGAGGGCCGTGAGCAAGGCTTCGTTCGAGGCGGGGTTGGTCACGCGCAGGTCGTCGACCGGATCAACCAGGCCGCGGCCCATCAGATCGGCCCAGATACGGTTGACGGCCACTTTTGCCAAGTACGGATTTTCGGACGACAACATCCAATCGGCGAGCGCCTCACGAGGGTCATCGCCGGCCGCGATCGTCGGCAACGCGCCAAACAGCGGCTTGGGCGCAACGCTTTCGCCGGAGAGCGGGTGCGTGACGGCGCCGCTGGCAGCGGCATAGACCATTTCTTCTCCGCCGGAAATGGGCGGCGAAAGACCCGTTCCCTTGTGGCCCACGCGGGCAAAGCAAGCCGCCAGGCCATAGAAGTCGTCTTGTCCCCAAGCTTCGAACGGATGGTGATGGCACTTGGCGCATTCCAAGCGAATGCCGAGAAAGAGTTGGCTCACCGCGGTGGTGATTTCGGGCGGCTCGCGTCGATCGCGAAAGATCGTCACCGCGCCGTTCCGCCAGGTGCTGCCGCGGGCCGTCACCAACTCGCGCACAAACTGGTCGTGTGTCAGGTTGCGTCGGAAGGCGTCGCGCAGCCAGGCATCGAGGCTGAAGGTCGCTTTCACGCCGACGCGGTAGGCATTCGGTCGCAGCAAGTCGGCCCACTTGTTGGCCCAAAAGTCGGCGTATTCTTCGCGGGCCAACAGGGCATCGACGAGCGACTCTCGTTTCGACGTCGACGGATCGGCAAGAAAAGAGCGCGCTTCCTCCGCGGTCGGCAAGCGGCCGATCACGTCGAGATAAGCGCGACGCAAAAATGTGGAGTCTTGGGCCGGCCCACTGGGCGTCACGCCAAGCTGCTTCAGCCTGGCCCACACCAGGTCGTCGATGAAGTTTTTGCGCGGCAATTCCGCATAGAGCTGTTCATCGACCGGCTCGGGCAGCGGAATAAGTGTGTTCCAAGTGGCGATGTGTCCCATGTAGCGGGCCATGACGGTGGCTTCGCCCGGCAACATGCCGGCCTTCACGGCGCCGGATTTGTCCACCGCGACGATGGCACTTTCGTTCGACTGGAAAGTGGTCCGCCGCGTGACGTCGCGCGTCGAGCCGTCTGAATAATGAGCGGTGACGTGAAGTTGTTCGCTTTGTCCGGCGGCCAATTTGTGCTCGTCCGGCGAGAGCGTGACGCGGACCAGTTGCGGATCGGAAGCCAAGCGGCGCGGCATCCCCTGCTCGATCCAGCCTCGCACCAGTTCGTAATCTTCGCTGCCGCGGATCAGGCGTTCACCGCCGCCGTGCGGCAATTCCGCGGCGGCTTTTCGCAACAGCAGGCTTTGCTCCGGGGCCGCGGGAAAGACACGCCGGCCCCGCGCATCTTTGACGATTCGTGCGTAATCGAAATCGGCGTCGAAACCGAGTAGCGAAAGCTGAAAGCCGTTTTGCCCGCGCGACTTGCCGTGACACGCGCCCTGGTTGCACCCGGCGGCGCTAAGCACCGGCAGTACGTCGAGCTCAAAGGTGACTCTGGTTGGGGCAGCAGTTGATTCGGCCGCCTCGCTCGTCGCCGCGAGTAGGACGGCAGTACCACAGACGCAGAGTAAAATGAAGCGTATCACGGCGGGAGTCGGCAGGACAAGTCTCGGCAGGACTTTTAGTTTAGCCGACGCGGCTCGGGCCATCAACGCTTTCGACGTTTGGGTAGTGATTCCCTTTGACGAGATGCAAAGGAATTCTCTGTAGGGAACGGACTCCGTGCCGTTCCGAGAATTGCCGAACGGCGTTTCTTCGCTTCTCGGAACGGTACAGAGTCCGTTCCCTACAGAGACCGAGAGGATCCCCAATCCGAAGTTTAAGAGCGGACAAGGCACTAGCCCGCGCCGCCGGGGCTGAGGGGGATGGTTTGGTCGCGATCGGCGGTGTGACGATCGTCGATCACGGCGTTGAGCCAACCGCTTGGCAACAGTCGCACCGATTCGCGCAGCCGCTCTTGCCACCAGTTCGAGATCTCCATCAGGTCTTGCTTCTCGTAGCGATGGCAGACGAGGTCGAAACTGTCGCGCTTGTAGACCACCACGTCGATCGGAAAATCGACGTTGGCCGCACTAATGCGCGTCGAGTCGAATGCCAGGCAGCCGACCTTGAGCGCGTAGTGCATGCTGTCGGTGTATTTGAGCGTGCGGTCGAGAATCGGCTTGCCGTAGCCCGTCTCGCCGATGATGCAATACGGCGTGCCGGCGCCCACCTCCACCCAGTTGGCCTGCGGATAGAGGAGATAAAGCTTGTGCTCTTTGTCGTGCTCCAGTTGCCCGCCGATGAGGGCCTGAAAGTTAAACGAAAGCCGGCTGGCTTCCAGGGCTTCTTTGTCTTCCGCGGCAGCGCGGCGCACCTGGTCGGCCAGGGCGTTGACGGCCTTGTACAGACGGTCGAACTTAGAGTCTTCTTTTTCCAGCACCTCTTCGAAGTAGGTGATCACCTTGTCGCGCAGGGAACGCAGGCCCGAGGTCATCACGAACAACGAACTGCGGCCGTGCTCGAACACGGACACCTTGCCCGCCGTAATGCACTCCGAGCCCGACGTGGCTGGACCTGCTTTGTTTACCGCGAGGCACGCCGGCCAACGGCGTCATTCCGCCGCTGACTTTTCAGTTTCTGGCCGACACGGAAGACCCGCGGCGGCCCGGCGCGGCGCAGCGCGTGGCCACCGGGCATTGCCAGGGCCGCATCACGATCAACATTCAAGAGGCCGACGACGACGAGCGCGAACGGCTGCGCGTGCAACTCGGTGAATCTCAACGCACGCTCATCGGACACTTCCGCCACGAGATCGGCCACTATTATTGGGAAGTGCTGGTGCGCGGCCACGCGGAAGCGGGCTTCAAGGCCACGTTTGGCGACCACGAGCAGCCCACCTATAACGAAGCCCTGGAGCGGCACTATCAATCGGGTCCGCCGGCCGACTGGCAAGAACGGTTCATCAGCGCTTATGCCTCAATGCACCCTTGGGAAGACTTCGCCGAGACCTTCGCCGCCTATCTCGACATGGTCTGCATCCTCGACAGTGCGGTTCACCAAGGACTGGGCGCCGCACGAAGCGAGCAATCGTCACTTGACACCATGCTGATTGATTATCAGCAAATCGGCATGGCCATGAACGAAATGAACCGTAGCGTCGGTCTCGTCGACCTCGTGCCCGAAGTCTTTGTGCAACCCGTGGTGGCAAAGCTGCGCTTCATACATGAAGTGGTGAACCGCGCCAGTGTCCAGGGAACTGGCTAATTTAGCCAATAGGCCAGTAGGGGGGGCGCGAGTTATGTGCTCAGGATTCGCTGGGCTTTCTCGCGCCCAACTGCCCGCTAACGGTATTTGCAATCTCAGTATATGCTCCGGCGTGGTTTTCCCAGGTGACACGATTCGCATGAATCTGAAACGAGGATTCTCCAAGCGTCACTGAAAAAGCATCGAGCCGGGTCAGGACGCACCAGTAGTGTGTTGTGGCATCTGGTGCGATGACGGGAAAATTGACCAGGTTCGTTACGGTCGCCTGAATCTGAAGTTCCTGCAGTCCTTCCCCAAACTGGCTCTTCGCCGTTGCTGATTCGGCGTCTAGTTGATTAATCACGAAGTCTTGCCGACCTGCTCGGTGGAGTGCGCCGACCCAGGGACGCTCTTGATATGGAAGATAGTACTGGGGCTCGTCGTCATAGACATGGAGAAAATACCGACCATTGGAATCCCGGTCCCCCAAAGTCAACGGCACCAAGCAGGTAAGGGCCGGCCGAAAAATAACTTCCGCATTTTGATCCATTCGGTAAGCTGATGGAAGTCAACTGGGTCAACGTGGAGGGCCAAGCGATGCGAGAGTATTCGTCGGCATTGGAACAGCACATGGTTCACTTCTATGATTCTTT
>DASSFG010000007.1:0-5869 GCA_035694685.1 Pirellulales bacterium | reverse complement strand
ACCGCTTCGGCGGTCTCGCGGATGATCTGCTCCTGGTTCTTGAACTCGGCCAGGAAGCCGACCAGCGGGATCATCACTTCGGGCAAGACGTCGATCTTGTCGCGCTTCACGTTACAGGCCGCCTCGAAGATGGCCCTCGCTTGCATCCGCGTGATCTCGGGATAGACGATGCCTAAGCGGCAACCGCGATGGCCGAGCATGGGGTTGAACTCGTGCAACTCGTGGACGCGTCGCGCGATCGTCTCGGCCGAGATGCCAATCTTCTTGCCCAACGCCTCTTGCTCGCCGCGCTCGTGCGGCAAGAACTCGTGCAACGGCGGATCGAGCAGGCGGATCGTCACCGGCTTTCCGTCCATAGCGCGAAACAGGCCGTCAAAGTCCTCACGCTGGAACGGCAGCAGCTTTGATAGGGCTTTTTCGCGGTCTTCGATGGTATCTGCCAGAATCATCTCGCGGAACTCGTCGATGTGCCCGAAGAACATGTGCTCGGTGCGGCATAGTCCAATGCCTTCGGCGCCGAAAGCGATGGCCTCGCTGGCCTGCTTCGGTTCGTCGGCGTTGGTGCGCACCTTGAGGCGGCGGGCCTGATCGACCCACGTCATGAGCTGGGCGTAGCGGCTGTAGGTCTCTGATTCTTCCGGCTTGAGCGTCTTTTGCAAAAGCACCTGGATCACTTCACTCGGCCGCGACTCGACTTCGCCCTCAAAAACTTCGCCGGTGAAGCCGTCGATGGAGATCACGTCGCCTTCGTGCAACACCTTGTTCCCCACCGTGACCGTCTTCGTGTGATAGTCGATTTGCAAATCGCCGCAGCCGACGATACAGGCTTTGCCCATTTGCCGGCTGACCAAGGCGGCGTGCGAGCTGGCGCCGCCGAAGGCCGTCAGAATGCCTTTGGCGATCTTCATGCCGCGGAGATCTTCGGGGCTGGTTTCCCGACGCACGAGGATCAGCTCGACCTTGCTGTTCTTTTGCCACAGCTCTTCGGCATCGGAGGCGTGGAAGCAGATTTTGCCCGAGGCCGCGCCGGGACCGGCGTTGATGCCCTTCGCGAGCAAGCGGCCTTCGGCGTTGGCCTTTTTCTTCGACTGCTGGTCGTAAACCGGTTGCAGGAGTTGATTCAGATCGTCGGCGGGAATGCGTCGTCCCCGCAGGGCCTCGTCTTTGGAAATCAGCCCTTCGTTCACCAGGTCGACGGCGATGCGCACGGCGGCAAAGCCGGTGCGTTTGGCGTTGCGGGTCTGCAGCATCCAGACGCGGCCCTTTTGCACCGTGAATTCCAGGTCTTGCACCTCTTTGTAGTGCTTTTCAAGCTTGCGGCCGATGTCTCGAAGCTGCTTGAACGCCGCTGGCATGTCTTGCTCGAGCGTCTCTTCAATGCGCTTGGGAGTGCGGATGCCGGCCACCACGTCTTCGCCCTGGGCGTTGATGAGGTAGTCGCCGTTGATGCCGGGAGTGCCGACGGCCACGTTGCGCGTGAGAGCAACGCCGGTGGCACAATCGTCGCCTAGATTGCCAAAGACCATTGCCTGCACATTGACGGCCGTGCCCCACTCGTGCGGAATACCGTAGGTGCGGCGATAGACGACCGCCCGGTCGTTCATCCAGCTTCCGAAGACCGCGCCAATCGCGCCCCACACCTGATCCATCGGGTCGGTCGGGAAATCTTTGCCTGTTCCTTCCTTAATGGCCCGCTTGAACTCGGAGACGAGCTCTTGCAGTTGGTCGGCGGTCAGCTCGTGATCGTGCTTGACGCCGGCATGGTGTTTCTTGGCGTGCAGCAACTCCTCGAAGGGATCGTGGTCTTCCTTGGTTTTGGGCTTCATGTCGAGCACGACGTCGCCGTACATCTGCACAAAGCGGCGGTAGCTATCCCAGGCGAAGCGGGCGTCGTCCGACTGCTTGATCAACCCCTCCACCGTTTCGTCGTTGAGGCCGATATTGAGGACCGTGTCCATCATGCCGGGCATCGACTCACGGGCGCCCGAACGGCAAGAAACCAACAGCGGATTGCTGGTCGAGCCAAACTTGGCGCCCATTTCTTTCTCGATCTTGGCCATCGCCTGATCGACCAGCTTGCGCAGCTCGGGCGGATAGCTCCGCTTGTGGTCGTAATAATAGGTGCAGACGTTGGTGCCGATGGTAAAGCCCGCCGGCACGGGCAAGCCGATCTTGGTCATTTCGGCCAGATTGGCCCCCTTGCCGCCGAGCAGAGGCTTCATGCTGGCATCGCCATCGGTGCCGTTGGGGCCGAACGAGTAGACGTACTTTTCGCGGCTGGATTTGGAGCGCGGCTTTTCGCCGTTCTTGGAGGCTTTTTTGGCCCCTTTGAGGAGCTTGCTGGCCTTGGCCGCTTTTGACTTAAGTCCCTTGGCGGGCTTGGACTTGGACTTGGTTTTCACAGCTTTGGCCATGTCTGCTCATATCCTGCAAATTCGACGGAGAAAGCACGCAAGTCTAGCAGTGCCTTTCGCGACCGTCAATCAACTCGCCCCCTTCTCACTTAGTCGTTTGACGACCGCCTGCCAAGCGTCGCCCAGTCCAAGCAATTGCGACCAATGCTCGATGTACGACCGGTCGATCGCTTGTCCGCTGATTTGTAACATGGCGCAGTAGCTCCGGCTGTTCCACCCAGCATCCTTTTGGCGATCTCTTGCTGAATCTGCGCGTCGGTCCAGTCGGGATGATAAGTACGAAAGTGGCCCTCCAGACGCAGCCGCATGGTGCGATTGGCGGCAAACACCATGGCCAGTCGCTCCGATGGGGTTTTGCGCTTGAGTATCTCGACAATCGCCTGGTCGAGGACTTCGATCCGGCTAGGGTCGATGGGCCGTTTCATGATATTTAGCTTAGCCGCCCGGGCGCTGAATTGGCAATGCAATGCGGCAAGTGGATCGGTTAAAGTGCCAGATGGTTATGCGGTTATTGGCTGGCAGTGATGGCAGGCTGAGCAACGAGGTAGGGCTTTTGCACCGTCGGGACGCCTACAGACACCCTCGACGGGCGGCTGGTCGGTCTTAGAATGAGCACGCATGAACGAATTGACCCATTTTGACGACCAAGGCGCCAGCCGGATGGTCGATGTAGGCGAAAAGCCGGTCACGCTCCGCTTGGCCCGAGCCAGCGCGCGGGTACAAATGGAACCGGGCACTCTCAAGCTCATTCGCGACCGCGGACTGGCCAAGGGCGACGTGCTTGAAGTGGCCCGTCTGGCCGGCATCATGGCCGCCAAACAAACGCCGCAACTCATTCCGCTGTGCCACATTCTATCGCTCGACTCCGTCGAAGTGGACTTTTCGTTCCCTGACGACGCGGCCGTCGCCATTGAGGCCTCGGTGCGCGTTCAGGCCCGTACCGGGGTTGAGATGGAAGCGATGGTGGCGGTCAGCGTTGCGGCCCTGACCATTTACGACATGTGTAAGGCGGTCGATCGCTCGATGGTCATCACCGACATCCGGTTGGAGGAAAAGTCAGGCGGGCGGAGCGGACATTATAGAAGGTAGACGGGTATAGGTAGGGTGGGACAAGCGAGCGGAGCGAGCGCAGGCCCACCACAGCAAAATGACGAATGTCTAATGACGAATGTCGAAAGAAGCCCGAATGACGAATCCCGAATGGCTTATCCGCGGATGATCGTCATTTGGATTTCGTCGTCGTTTCGTCATTTCGGGTTAGGTGGGCCGGTGCTCGCAAGCTCGCGTTGTCCCACCCTACGGATCTTGTCAAGCGGCAATGCTTGACCGACAGGAAAAAGACGATGCCAACAGCGATTGATGATCGTGTTACCGTTCCCGACAAACTCAAGCTGCTCTACGAGCCGATCCGTAGCGAGCTGAACCAGGTCGACGAGATACTGCGGACGGAAGCAAGAAGCAGAATACCGGCCGTTGATGAGCTGGTAAAACATGCTTTTCGGCTGGGCGGTAAACGGTTGCGGCCGGCCTTGCTGCTATTGGCGGCGAAAGCCGCGGGAGGCAAGATTAACCGGGAGCAGCTCGTGTTAGCGGCAGTCGTCGAGATGATCCACACCGCCACGCTCGTTCACGACGACGTGCTCGATGAGGCGGTCGTCCGTCGCCGCCTCGATACCGTCAATGCCCGCTGGAACAATCAGTCGAGCGTGCTGCTGGGCGACTTTTTGTTCAGCCACGCCTTTTATCTGGCCAGCACGGTGGGCGACACGTTTGCCTGTCAGCGAATCGGCCGTTCCACAAACATCGTGTGCGAAGGCGAATTGAGGCAGGTGGCAAACCGCGGCAACCTGCAGCTCAGCGAAGCCGACTATCTGGGCATTATCGAGGCCAAGACCGCCGAGTTGTGCGCCTGCTGCTGTCGCTTGGGCGCGCATTATTCGCAGGCCGAGCCGGCGGCGGCCGACGCCTTGGAAACCTACGGCCGCTACTTGGGAATTGCCTTTCAGATTACCGACGACCTGCTCGACCTGGTGGGCGACGAGGAGGACGCCGGCAAATCGCTCGGCACCGATCTGGCCCAGCAGAAGCTTACGCTGCCGGTGATACGTCTGCTGAGTCAGCTCGACGGCAACAATCGACGCCAGGTCCTTCAAGTGCTCGACTGCCCGCCGAATGAGCGCCGCGGTGAGTTGGCAACGTGGCTTGACCGCAGTGATGCGCTCGTTTACACACGCGCTCAAGCACGTGCCTACGCGCGACGAGCGGTGGAAGAGCTGGGAATCCTTCCTCGCAGCCACGAACGGGGCGTGCTCCAGCGCTTGGGCAGATTTGTGGTCGAACGCCGGCAGTAGGCCCCCAAGGTACTTCGTGAACCCAGGGCTGGAGCGGCTACTTGAGGAAGCACTACTACCATACTGCCACGGTTTAAGACTATGCTGATTGCCAAAGCAGCCCGTAGCCTTGATGCTCATGCGATTCACACACCGATTTGCCAGCTTGGTTCTCCTGCCGGCCCTTTTCCAATTCGCGCCGTTGGCACGCGCGGACGACGATGAGATGGCTGGTTTGCTCAAGACGTTCCGCGAGGAGTTTATCGCCGTGACTCCGGGCAAGGGCGACTTTCCCGCATCGTTCACGATGGGCGACAATGACGGTCCGGCACCGGAGCGACCGGCCCATCAAGTGAGCATCGAGCACGCTTACGAAATCGCCCGCTATGAAGTGCCGCAGAACCTGTGGGAAGCCGTGATGGGCCAGAACCCCAGTCGATGGAAAGGCAAACGCAACAGCGTCGAAATGCTGAGCTATGACGAGGCTCTCGATTTTTGCCGGCGCATTACCAATGCGTTGCGGCAAGCGAAACTGATTGCCGAAGATGAAGTCGTGCGCCTGCCATCGGAAGCGGAATGGGAATATGCCGCACGTGCCGGCTCGACCGGCCGCTACTCGTTCGGCGACGATGCCGCACGGCTTGGCGATTACGGCTGGTATCACGGCAACGCGGCCGGCAACGATCCGCCGGTCGGCGCCAAACGGCCGAACGGCTGGCAGCTCTACGACGTTCATGGTTACCTCTGGGAGTGGTGCGCCGATCGTTGGCACGACGACTATCGCGGTGCTCCTGCCGACGGGTCGGCCTGGACGGCAGGCGATGAGCCGCGGCGCGTGCTGCGAGGAGGTAGCTGGAAGGATCCGGCCGAGAAGCTCACCAGCCCCTTTCGCCGGGCCGCGGAACCGACGCTGCGCGACGATGCCGTCGGCCTGCGCCCGGTGTTGGCCCGCGAACCGCGTTAGCAGGCTTGATTCACCGGCTCCATGGAAGCCCGAGGCGTTAGCGAGGAAATCTAAGAGTTGGTGTTGAAAATGGCGAAGGAGAACCCGACGTGGGGCTACGACCGCATTCAAGGCGCGTTGGCGAACCTCGGGCACGAAATCTCCGACACGACCGTGGGCAA
>DASSFG010000006.1:0-10453 GCA_035694685.1 Pirellulales bacterium | reverse complement strand
TTTCTGCCTCCCGATACTCCCTGTACGATCACGATGACCGACTCGTCCGGCCGCATGATGGCGTCGGAAAGCGCCACGACGGGACCATCCGGCACCACGTTCAGCAACGGCGTACCACTGCTACTCTCAGCCGGCGCGCCTGCCGATACCGATGCCGACGGATTACCCGATACTATCGAGGCCGTCATTGGCACTGATCCTACGAAGTACAGCACGGCGGGCGACGGCATCAGCGACGGCGCCAAAGTGCAACAAGGGCTCGATCCGCTGGGCAATCGGCCCATGTCGACGGGCGTCGTGGCCGGCCTGCCGCTGCTGGGCGAGGCGCAGCAAGTGACGCTGGTCGGCTCGACCGTCAACGCCACGCAACAAACGGCCTACGTCGCCACCGGCAGCTACGGCCTGGCAATTGTCGATGTCTCGCAGTTTCAAAAGCCGGTCGTTCTCAGCCAGCTTAAACTGCCCGGCGATGCCACCAGCGTCTCCCTGGATAGCAAGCTACAAATTGCTGCAGTCGCCGACGGTAGCGGCGGGCTGGTACTGGTCGATGTCTCAAATCCGTTACTGCCCAAGGTCACCCACACGAACACCGATGCGACGACTCAGGTGGTCGCCGTTGATGGCCTGGCCTATGCGGCCATCTCCGGCGGTGGGCTCGCCAGTTACGACATGCTTACGGGAGATCGCTTGCAGGTTCTCTTTCTCACGGCTGGGACGATTACCGGGTTGGCGCGCGAAGGCGACTTGATCTATGTGATGGACGACGACAACACGTTGCACGTGGTCGACATTAGCAAGCCGTTGGTGGTCGCGCGAGGGTCCATCAGCCTGCCCGATGGCGGCGGCCAGCTCGTGGTTGGAGGCGGCATCGCCTACGTCGCGGCTACCAGCAACGTCTATGGCGGCTACGACACCGTGAACGTCGCCGATCCGGACCACCCGACGCTGATTGCCAAAACGTCGGCGACGCAGACCGCAGCGGCACCCGATCCCGTGTTGGCCGTCAACGGATCGGGCATCATGCTGGCTGCCAACGCCGCCGTCCGCGGGGCCACTTCCGGCGTGCAGGTCTTTGATTCGTCGGACCCATCGAACACCGGCAATTTCCTCACCGATTTTCCCCTGGCGGACAGTCCCAATGGTGTTGCCATTGCGTCGGGCATCGCCTTTGTCGCAGACGGATCGGCGGGGCTGCAAGTCGTCAATTATCTGCCGTTCGATACCAAGGGAAAGTCGCCAACCATCAGCGTTGATGCCGGTGCGCTCGACACCGATCCCAACACGCCCGGCATTCAAGTGCTCGAAGGCTCGGACATTCATCTAAATGCCACAGTGAGCGACGACGTCCAGGTCCGCAACGTAGAGCTGCTCATCAATGGCCAGGTGGCGGTGAACGACGTTTCGTTCCCGTTCGACTTGTCGACGTTCCTGCCTTCAATCGCCGCGGCGGGCAACATCGTCACAATCGAGGTCAAGGCGACCGACACGGGAGGCAATATGGCAACAACCGGTCCGATAGCACTCAATTTGACGCACGATACGACGCCCCCGGCGATCATCAGCACCAGCCCTGCCGCTGGCGCGACACGCGGCCAAAACTTCCGCACCGTGATCGTCGATTTCAGCAAGCCAATGGACCCGGCCACCATCACGGCCAGCACCATTGTCGTTACCGGTCCGGGGGTTTCGCTGGCGCCCGACAACATCCAGTTCCGTTTCAACAACACCGAAGTGCAATTGACCTTTCCGGCCGCCGCGCTTCCGTTGGGTAGCTATCAACTGGTGATCCATGCCGCATCGATTACCGACGTGGTCGGCAATCCGCTTGGAAACGCCGACGTCGTAGTGCCGTTCGCAATTGCGCACATTGACACCTGGATCAATCCGGCCGGCGGCGACTGGAGCGTGCCGACGAATTGGGACGGAGGCCAGGTGCCGCAAGCCGGCGATGATGTGCTGATCGACGTGCCTGGCAATCCGACAATCACCTATGGCTTCGCCAGCGGCACCACTACACTCCACAGCCTGGTTTCCAAGGATCCCTTCACGATGACAGGGGGCACCCTAACGGCGACGCAATCCATCGAGGTCGATAATACGTTTACGATCATTCGCGGAACCATCAAGAATACCTCGATACAACCGGGTTCCGGCGGTCAGGGCGTGACGATTGCTGGTGCGTCGACTTGCACCTTCGACGGCGTAACGAGCAACGCCGATATACGCTTTGCCAACCCAAATGGCAGCGCTCAGCTCGCTATCGCGAACGGACTCACGCTTAACGGTACGGCCTACCTGGGCGAAGGAGCCTATTCCGACTATTTGCTTTTCAATGGCACTCAATCCCTCGCTGGCACCGGAACCATTGTGTTTGGGGCCAACAACGGCGTACTGGGCATGAACTTCCCGGGGACGCTCACGATCGGTTCCGGCATGACCATCCATGGCCAACGGGGCATCCTCAACTTTTACAGTCCCGGCTCTTTCATCAATCAGGGGACGATTATCGCCGACGTCCCCGACCAATCTGGAATATCTGTCAATACCGGATTCGTCAATCAGGGAACAATGCGCGTGGTTAATAACGGAACGCTGACTTTGAGGGGCCTCTGGTCAAATACCGCAAGCGGCTCGATTACTTCGAATGCTAGTACGCTCAATTTGGGGAGCGGCAACGACTCCTGGACGAACGCCGGCGCCATCCAGGCTGCTAACGGATCAGCCGTCAACCTGGGCGGTCTGTTTACTCTCGCTGGTCTGGGTAGCTTCACTACGACCGCGTCTACCGTGAGCTTGACGGGCACACTCGACAACACCAATACCACGTTAGCCTTGAATGCCGCCACGGGCTCGTGGAACCTGCGTGGAGGAACCTTGAAAGGTGGCAGTTACACCAGTGCCGACGGGAGCCAACTTCTGTTTGGCAGTGGTACGTTGGACGGCGTCACTTTGAATAGTGATATTACGATTCCTTCGTCCGTCACGGTCCTCGACGGTCTTACACTCAATGCGGTGATCCATCTTGGCACGGCCTCGCTTCCGGGTACTCTTAGCTTTTCGGGAGCGCAAGAACTTGCTGGTAATGGAGCAATTGTCCTCGGCAGCGACGATTACAACCAGGTCAATAGCTCCGGCGGCACGTTGACTATTGACGGAGGCATCACCATACGCGGTCAAGCGGGCACGGTGACGGGCAATGTTATCAACGAGGGAACGATTGCCGCGGACACACCTGGAGATTCCTTTGGCATCGAGATCGTCGGCACCGCGCCCGGCATCATTAACCAGGGAACAATTCGCGCCACGAACGGCAGTATCCTGTACGTCGCGGGCGCGTGGACGAACTCCACAACGGGAGCCATCACCGCCGACGCCAGCACGCTCTGGCTCGGCAACGGAACGAACGCCTGGAACAATGCGGGATCAATCAGCTCCACGAACGGATCGACGGTCAACCTCGAATCGACCTTCACCCTCGCCAACCTGGGCAACTTCCAACGTAGTGGCGGCACGGTGAATCTGTATGGTACGCTCAACAACACGGGAACAACCTTGGCGTTGAATGCTACGACCGGTTCCTGGCAGATGGGAAGCGGCGGCACCATCATCGGCGGCGACTATACCAGCGCTGACGGCGCCTCGCTCATCATCTCCAGTAATAACGGCACGCTCAACGGCGTGACGCTCGACGGCGACCTGTACGTTGCCGGCCAGAACCCGGCCGTGGTGATCAAAAACGGCCTGACCTTAAACGGCACGATCTACCTCGGCGATACGAGCGGAAATCTCGGCTCGCTTTTGTATTACGGCAGCCAAACGATTACTGGCGCAGGCAGTGTCGTCTTCGTTGGTACCAGTGGCAATGGCATCGGCCCACAGCTTCTTTCGACCTCGCTTAACATCGGTTCCGGCATCACCATCCGCGGCAAGTCGGGATCGATTTATGGCTTTGGCAGCGGCTCGGCGATCACCGATCAGGGCACGGTTTCGGCCGATGTCGCCGGCGGAACCATCGGCATCAGCGGCGCGAGCTTCACAAACCAGGGAACGCTAAGTGCCACCGGCGGCGGCGTACTGAACGTCAGCGGCCTCGCCCTGCCGATGGCCGGAACGATCACCGCCGGCGCCGGCGGCACGGTGGCGGTCAGCGGCAATTTGACCCTCAGCTCCACGAGCACCGTCAACGTCGAATTGGGCGGCACAACCACGGACAAATTCGGTCGGATTACCGCGACGGGGGCCGCCTCGTTTGACGGAACGCTCAATATTTCGCTGGTGAACAGCTTCCAGCCCGTCTCGGGCAATTCGTTCAAAGTGATGACCTTTGCGTCCGAAACCGGCCAGTTCGCTACCATCAACGGCACGAGCATCCCCAACAGTCTGGTCCTGGCACCAACCTATGACACCGGCGATCTCACGTTGGTCGCGGGGCAGGCGCTCATGGCCGCCGTGGGAATCGACGCAAAGACCGGCAGCGATGCCGGTTCGGCCGACGCGCTGACCGCCGCCGAAGCTGCGCCGCTTCTGACGGCGGCCATCGACCGCTGGGCCGCGGCCGGCGTCGGGCCGCTCGCGCTAGCGCGGCTGAATTCGATCGACGTGAGCATCGCCCGTCTTGGCGGCAATGTGCTGGGGCTGGCTGCCGGAAACCAAATTTTTATCAGCGACGACGCCCACGGTTTTGGCTGGTTCGTCGATCCGACGCCGCTCGGCGACGTTGGCTTCGCGCCCACGCTGGACGACCACGTTTTCTCGGCGATCTCTGGAAGTGGGGCCGCCGGAAAAATGGATCTGCTCACCGTGCTCGTACACGAACTGGGACATGAGTTGGGGCTCGGAGACATCCTTGGGGGAGGCGCCATGAACGAAACCCTCGCGCCCGGACAACGTGGCACGCCCACCGCCCAGGAAGTGGATGCCTTACTTGCCGAATATGGAACGTAGTGGTAACGATCAGGCGCATTTGGGCCCGTACGAAACGTCGGCGGAAGTACTTATCGCGAATGGCCAACGAAAAGAAGCAATGAAGGTCGCTCTGCGAAAAGGGAAAGCGGTGATGAATCACCGCACTCCAAAGATCGGCTGGCCCTTTACTCTTCCGCGGTGTCGCCGCCTGCTTCGGGCTCGGAGGTCTCACTGCCAGGTTCGCCCTCCGCGCCGCGCTCTTCGCGCGGCACGCGGACGACACCGGCGAGACTGTCGTCTTCGTCGAGCCGCATGATTTTCACCCCCTGCGTGTTGCGGCCAATGACGCTGATCTCCTTGACCGCCAGACGCTGAATCTTGCCGCGCGCGGTCATGAGTAGGATTTCGTCGTCATCGCTCACCGTGACCACGCTCACGACCGGGCCGTTGCGGTCGGTCGTCTTGATGTCGCGCAGTCCTTTGCCGCCGCGACGCTGAGTGCGGTACCGACGTGACGAACCACCCTCCTCGCCGCCCTCTTCGTCGGCCGAAGGTTCTTCAATCGCCGACGGCTCTTCCAGCGGCGCTTCGTCGGCCGGTAAAGCGGCTTCTCCTTCGGCCGGCAGGGCCTGTTCTTCGCCTTCGACGATCGGGCTGTTGGCCCCGAACGGTGTGCGCTTGCCGTAACCGTTGCGGCAAACGGTCAAGAGCGTGCATTCCGGCTCCGCCACGACCATGCCTACCAGCTCGTCGCCCGAGGTGAGCGTAATGCCTTTGACGCCGCTGGTGTTCCGGCCCATCGGCCGCGCGTCGCTCTGACGGAAGCGCACCGCCATGCCGCGGGCCGTGGAAAGCACCACTTCGTCGCCAGCCTTGGTAATGGCTATATCGACCAGCTCGTCGTCTTCTTTGAGCTTGATGGCGATGATGCCGTTACGCTGCGGCCGGCTGTACTGCGAGAGCGGCGTCTTTTTCACTAGCCCGCGGCGCGTGGCCATCATCAGATAATGGTCGGGCGAAAAATCGCGCACCGCGCGGCAATCGGCGATCGTTTCGCCTTCGCCCAGGTTCAACAGGTTGACAATCGCCCGGCCGCGGCTCTCTCGGCTGAGTTGCGGCAGGTCGTAAACCTTTTGCCAATACACCTTGCCGCGATTGGTGAAGAACAGCAGGTAATCGTGCGTGCTGGCCGCAAACAACAGCCGGATGGGATCTTCTTCCTCCGTGCGGGCGCCCATCAGGCCCTTGCCGCCGCGGCGCTGCGCGCGGTATGTGCTGGCCGGCGTGCGCTTGATGTATCCCTGGTTGCTGATCGTGACCACCATGTTCTCTTCGGTGATCAGGTCGCCGATGTCGACCGTGCCGATCTCCTCGCCACTGATCTCCGTGCGGCGCGTGTCGGCGTGTTTGCGTTTGATCTCCACGAGATCGTCACGGATCATCGCCAGGATGTTCTTGTCGTCGGAGAGAATTCGCTGGTATTCGGCAATTTCATCGAGCAATTGCTCGTATTCCTTGCCGAGCTTTTCCTGCTCCAGGTTGACCAACTGGCCGAGCGTCATGCGCAGGATGGCGTCGGCCTGCACGCCGGTAAGCTGGTAGTTCTCCCGCACGCCGCGTTCCTGCTGAAAATCGGCGTAGCCCCGCTCGCCCAATGCTCGACGCATGAGCGGGGCCGGGCAGTCGATGGCCATCAAGCGCGTCTTCGCCTCCGGCTGCGTGGCCGAAGTGCGAATCACGCGAATGACTTCGTCGATGTTGGCGTGGGCCAGCAACAGCCCCTCGACCGTGTGCTTGCGGTCGCGTGCCCGATTGAGCAAAAACTGCGTGCGGCGGCGAATCACCGCCATGCGGTGCCGGATGAATTCTTCCAGCAATTGCTTGAACGACAGCGTGCGCGGCTTGCCGTCGACCAACGCCAAAAGGATGATCGAGAATGTGTCTTGCAGCGGCGAAAACTGATAGAGCTGGTTGAGCACGATCTCGGCGTCGGCGTCGCGCTTGATTTCGAGCACCAGACGCACCGGCTCTTTCAGATCGCTCTCATTGCGAATGCCCGAGATGCCTTTGATCTTGTCTTCGTTGACCAGCTCGGCAATCCGCTCTTCGATGCGGTCGCGGGCCTGCTGATAAGGAATTTCGCTGACGATGATTCTTTGGCGGCCTTTGGCCATCTCTTCGATGCGGCAGCGTGCCCGGACCACGATGTTGCCGCGGCCGGTGAAATAGCTTTTGCGAATGCCGCTACGCCCCTGGACGATGCCGCCGGTAGGAAAATCAGGGCCCGGCACGATCTCCATCAATTCGTCGATCGAGACGTCGGGCTGGTCGATGACCTTGATCGCGGCGTCGCAGATTTCGCCCAGGTTGTGGGGTGGAATGGAAGTGGCCATGCCCACGGCGATGCCATTGGCCCCGTTCACCAGCAGGTTGGGGAATTTTGAAGGCAGCACCGTCGGTTCGGTGCGGCGTTCGTCGTAGGTCGGCACGAAGTCGACCGTGTCGAGCCGGATGTCTTCCATGAGCATCGCGGCGAAGGGCGACATGCGGGCTTCGGTGTATCGCATGGCCGCGGGCGGAAGGCCGGCGATGGAGCCGAAGTTGCCCTGCTTATCGACGAGCGTATAACGCATGTTCCACTCCTGGGCCATGCGCACCAGGGTGGGATAGATGACGCTTTCGCCGTGCGGGTGATAGTTGCCGCTGGTGTCGCCGGAAATCTTGGCGCATTTTACGCGGCCTGCTCCCGGCGTGAGGTTCAGGTCGTTCATGGCGACCAGGATGCGGCGTTGCGAGGGCTTGAGGCCGTCCCGCACGTCGGGCAGTGCCCGGCTGACGATCACGCTCATGGCGTACGTCAGGTAGCTATCTTTCAGCTCATCTTCGATCGCCAGGTCAACCAGCTTTCCGAGTGGCTGTCCATCGCCGTTGCCGCCTTCTTCGCTGGGGGTGAGTTCTGGGCCTTCAGGATCGTCCGAATCCGTCGACAATTCCGTTTCCTTTGCCTGGGGTGATTTTGCCGTAAGCTGCTAGTAAATATAGCAGTTTCAGCGAGGAGTCACAACCGGGTTGGTAGGGTGGTGCTGGGATCCTGCTGCCTCATTTCCTCATGACGCCGGCATACCCGCGCGGTAGAATGCGTCAACAGCATTTATCACGCAGAAGGACGGATTGCCATGTCGACGCTGCCCACCGAAACAAGTGACCCCATCGGTCGAGCGCCGGTGATGACGACGGTGCCGGACGAGCCTCAACTTGACAAACTGGCGCTGGAATTTGTGGCCGCCGCGGACGAACTGGGAGTTTCCCGGCTGTCGGAAGCGGAGTTGCGTGACCTTTGCCGAAAGGTTGCTGCTTTAAGCGCCGAGCTTTTCTCGAGCGAGATGAACATCGAAGTGCGGGGAGACCCCGAAATTCCTGGTGAACTACATTTCACGTTCGACGTGGTCGCTACCGGTGGCGCCGATGAGATTGTGGCAAAAAGCAATCAATGGCACCTCAGATTACGTCAGATGATCGGCAGGCGCGCAGAGTTGTTTTGTCTTTCGTTCGACGTGCGGTAATGGACCCTCGCGACTTCATCTCGCTGGCGCTTCGGCTCTCGAACAGTCAGAATGAAGCCGATCTCCGCTCGGCGGTAAGTCGCGCTTACTATGGGGCCTTCCACGTTGCGCGGCAGTTTTTCTTTGATGTTGGTCTGCGCTGGACGCGCAAGGAGTCTTATGCCGCCGAGGTTCACATGAAAGTGCGATATTGCCTCAGCCAAGCAGGCGAGGCGGATGCATTGCTGGCGAGCGACCAACTTTGGTCGTTGCGTGACCTGCGCAATCAGGCGGACTATGACCTCGACTCAACGAGATTCAAGTCTGCCGCGCGAGTGGCGACCGCGGTCCGTATTGCCCCCGAGGTTGTCGACGCTATCCAGCGATGTCGCGTGGAACCGGTGTTTACCGAGGCCGGCGACAGAATCAGAAAGTATGCGAGGGACGTACTTCGTATCAACGTTGAAGGCGAAGGTCCGCGCCATTCTTGAACGAGAGGCCGAACAGACGCGAACGGCGCAGGCTTCGCCTGATGAGGATTAACCCATGCCTCGCCCTCAATTTACCTTGAAGACGCTGTTGTGGTTGATGATGCTTACTGCCGCAGCCGCCGGCCTAACCAGCGATGTCGCGCGCCAGCCTAGTGAAGGTGGTCGGGCGTTGGTTCAGTGGCTGCTGTTCGGAGGCGTCCTAGGCGGTTTTATCGGTCTGTTTGTGCGCGAGCCGACGGCGTTTCTCCTGTTCGGAATTGGGGCAGCCCTGACGTTTGTGCTGCTGCTGATGATAGCCGCGATGGCCTTTGGCTGAGATACCCACTTCCTAGGCGCGCCCACACAACGGAGTAAAACCTTCTGCTTGCGTTTGACTTTCTGGCAAACTGCCCAAGTT
Organism: Pirellulales bacterium; assembly: GCA_035694685.1. Classification (GTDB taxonomy): domain Bacteria; phylum Planctomycetota; class Planctomycetia; order Pirellulales; family JAICIG01; genus DASSFG01. The sequence goes on along the minus strand of DASSFG010000006.1, from coordinate 1,118 downwards.
TGTCGCGTAACCCACCCTCAGTTTTGGGTACGGTCACTGCCAGATCCCGCCTTCGGCGCGGAACCCACACAATTTTTTTGTTATCCCATGTTTCTGTCAGTCCTGTAAATCGCATCTGGGCAGCTTTTAGTCATCCATTGGTCTCCAGGCGGGCCAAGAACTCTGGCACCGCAGGTCGTCTGGCCCAAGCGCGCGGTGAAGGAGCGTTTCCGTATCGTACAGCATAAGCCGACCGAGACCGGGCGACTGGTTCATCGCTATGTTGAAGTGGAGGTAGGCTATGTACCGCCCGTCCGGTGACCAGCTCGCGTAGGCGTTGCTGCCCGCACCCTCGGTGAGCTGCTCGATGGCCTGACCGTCGACGTTCGCCGCAAAGACTTGCCAGCTTCCGTCGTCGATTCGGTCCGAAAACACGATGCGTGGCGTCGGGCGACCAGGAGGGATAGATCCAGCCGACGAGGTCGCGACGAATGATCTGCTTGGCTAGGAGGGATCCCCATGCCTGACAGAATTAGACAAATGAGGAAGAAGTCTGGACTTCTCACGAAGTCCGGGAGGTGCTGGTGAGAAATCAGCCGCGCTTGGGCTTGTAGATCTCGGTGGCAAAGCCGAGTTGCGCCTCGGCGGCGAAGGCCAACGTTTCGCTGAGCGTGGGATGAGGATGGATGACCTCGGCCAGATCGCGGGCGGTGCAGCCCATTTCGATGGCCACCACCCCTTCAGAAATCAGATCGCCCGCGTTCGGCCCCACGATGCCGATGCCGAGCACGCGCTCGGTTTCGGGTTCGAGCAGCAGCTTGGTCAGGCCCTCCGTGCGGCCCAGCGAGACGGCGCGTCCGCTGGCCGCCCAGGGGTAGCGCGAGATTTCGACCGAGCGGCCTTCGCGCGTGGCTTGCTCTTCAGTCAGACCGGCCCAGGCGATCTCGGGGTCGGTGAAGACGACGGCGGGAATGGCCAGCGGCTGAAACGACACGTTCGCGCCGTGGATGACTTCGGCCGCCACCTTGCCTTCGTGGCTGGCTTTATGGGCCAGCATCGGCTCGCCCGCCACGTCGCCGATGGCAAAGATGCGTGGGTCGGCCGTGCGTTGCTGGCGGTCGATCTGGACGAAGCCCCGC
>DASSFG010000005.1:0-8640 GCA_035694685.1 Pirellulales bacterium | reverse complement strand
CCTTCATCCCTCATCTCTCATCCTTCATCCCTCATCCTTCATCCCTCATCCTTCATCCCTCATCCCTCATCTCTCATCCCTCCTACGAATAGGCGTGGGGCGAGGCGTCGGAGTGCCAGTGATAGAGCGTGCGGGCGGAAGCGATGCGTTTGAATTCGGCGGCGTCGTAGTTGATGCCGGCCTGGGCCAACAGCTCGGCCACCTGCCGCCGGTCGGCGTCGGTCATCTCTTCTTCACGAGCATCGGCGCCGAGGCCGTGCAACTTGCCGCGGACGTAGATCACGGCTTCGTAGAGCGAATCGCCCAGTCCCGCGCCGGCGTCGCCGCAGACCACCAGCCTGCCGGCCTGCGCCATGAAGGCCGAGACGTGGCCCACGCTGCCGCCGACGACGATGTCGCCGCCTTTCAGGGAAATGCCGCAGCGGCTGGAGGCGTTGCCTTCGATGACGACCAGCCCGCCGTGGCCCGAGGCGGCGGCACATTCCGAGGCGTTGCCGCGCACGCGGACCATGCCCGACATGATGTTTTCAGCCACGCTCCAGCCGACGTTGCCGTGGATGGTCACGCGGGCCTGTTTGTTCATGCCGGCAATGAAGTAGCCGGCGTGCCCGCGGATGTCGATTTCGACGGGCCAATCGACGCCCACCGCCAGGTTATGTTGGCCGTTGAGGTGCAAGACCTCGACTCGCGAGACGTTGCCGTTGGCGAGCTCGTGGTGCAAGAAATGATTCAGCTCGCGCACGGTCGAGCGGGCCAGGTCGATGGTGACGAGTCCGTTGGCGTTACAGGAGCGGTCCTCGCCCCGCGCTGGTTGCGATGCGGTCATTCGTCGCTGCTTCCATCCGCCAGGGTCGCCTCCCAATCGCGGCGCTCGGCTGCTTCTTCGCGCCACGCCTGTTCGTCGCGGCGCAGCGCCAAGTAGGCGGCATTCGCCTCGTCGAGCAATCGCTGTCGGCGAAATTCTTCGATCGCCTGATCGATAATCTTGCCGATTGGTTGCCCGCCACGTGAGGCGAGCTCCAACAGAATTTTGTGCGACGCCTCGCTAATCGGAACGGTCACGGTCGCCATTTACAGGATCCTAGCTCCAAAGACAGGTTCATCAAATTATACAAGGCGTTGCCCGGTGTCGCCATTGCGAACCAGCCCGGGGTAGTGCAATAAACTTTAGTTGGTCGCCAGAACAGCCGCGAATAGTTCATCAAGGCGCGCATCTGGCAGAAACCGAATTTGATGCGGTCCAGGGCATTTGCGCGACAGCCGAATAGCGCGCTGTAAAAGACCAACTTTGCGTTGCCTGACATGCCACCCTCCACCCACCGCCCCGTCCCGGCTGGAATGAGCGAATGACAAGGCGGTTTCAGTTCGGATTGATCGCTCTGGTAATTCTGGCTGCGTGCTCGCGTTCGCCGACACTCTGGGCATTCGTGGCAATCGGCGCAGTCGCAGCGCTCGCGACATGGTGGACGGAGAATTTAGACATTCTGGACGCACACCTTGAGGTCATCCTGGCCGCGAGCAGCCTCATTTCTGCCGGCATCCTGATCTGGCTCGTCGTTTGGTGGCCACGTCAGGTCTGAAACGCCGGAGACACAGGAATAGAGTACGACAATGTTGGCCGCCCGGCCGCGATTGGCATACAATGAAGCCTTGAAGCGTTTTGATAATGCAAGAAGGCATTTGGAGCCGCCCGTGACATACAAGACCGTTGAAACGATGTTACATCCAGATGGCCGCCTGGAGTTAGGGTCGGCCGAATTACCGCAGCACCCGGTCCGGGTCATGGTTACGATGTTAGAGAATAGCGAAGAAGCAGCCTTATCGCGACCAGGCGACTATCTCGATCGCTTGAGCGAATACGAGGAACGGTTAGCGCGAGGTGAGATCAAGTGGCAGTAAATCGCGGCGAGGTGTGGAGGGCCGATTTATCCCCAACCCGCGGAAGTGAGCAGGCGGGCATCCGCCCAGTACTCGTCGTGCAAACAGATCGCGCCAATCCACATAGTCCTCACACGATCATCGTGCCGTTCACCACGCGCATTCGCTCAAAGTTGCTGCCAAGTCACGTATTGGCGCCAGCAGGCGAGGGAGGCTTGACACAAGACTCGGTCGCACTCTGTGAACAGATTCGAGTCGTGGATGTAAGCCGGCTGATAACGAAGCTAGGGAGCCTTTCTTCGACGGTCCTGTCAGAAATCAACGTGGCGCTCACGGCAATCCTGGAACTTTAGGAAATTGACGTCACACGTTCCACGTGTAAATCTCTTCCGGCAGCGGCTCGAAAATGTTGGCTTCGGCGATGCCGGGCAGATGGGCCAACGAGCGGAATTCGGAGGAGATGGCGACGTAGGCGTCGGTCTCGGCGACGACGGCGGGTTTGCAGGCGAAGGCGTCGCGGACCAGCGTCATGCTGCCGGCCGTGGCGATGAGCAACGTATAAAAGCCGTCGAGCTCGGCGAAGGCCGCTTCGAGCGCCTGGTGCGTCGTGTCGCCCAGGCGCAATCGCCATTCGATGAAACGACAAGCGGCCTCCGTGTCGTTGTCGGTCTCGAAGGAGAGCCCCTGGGCTTCGAGCTTGCGGCGCAGCATGTAGGGATTGGAAAGCGAGCCGTTGTGTACCAAACAAAAGTCTTCACCGGCGGTGAAGGGGTGGGCGTGAGCGGGCGAAACCGCCGACTCGGTCGCCATCCGCGTATGGCCCACGCAATGGCTGCCCGAGAGCCTGGCAAAGCCATACCGCTCGGCAATTTCGCGCGGGTGGCCTTCGTCTTTGTAGACGTCGATTGAACGGCCGACCGAGAGCAAGTGCAGTGAGGCATCGTGAGCGGCCAGCCACGTTTTGACCTGGGCAGGTTCGGCCGAAGAACTAAGGATGGCGTGTCTTTCCAACGGCTCGAGGCGGGCTTGTGGATCGATCGCCACGCGGAACTGTTCGGCCAGCGCCGACCAGGCGTAGTCGCGATCACTCGCATAGAGGTTGAATCGGCGGTTGGCCGCCAGGTCGGGTGAGAACACGGCCAGGCCGGCCGAATCGGGGCCGCGATCGCCCATGCAGTCGAACATCGGCACGACCATCTCGCCCAGCGAAGCCGAGGCGCCGCGATCTTTCAGTAAGAGGCCGACGATGCCGCACATGTTTTAAACTCGTGGGTGAAAATTAATCTTCCAAAACTTTGTCAGCGGTGCGGACACGAAATCAATGCTTCCGTTTCCGGAGTGAAGTCACCGCTTTGCGCATTGGCCGCGTGCGCCCCGCGTCTACGTCTTCCAAGCTCTGGCGGAGAAATTCCAGGGATTCGATTTGTTCAGCAGCTTCCAGCAACCGCTGGTAAGAGACGACATCTTGCACGACGATTTCTGCTTTGCCGTTGATCGTCAGGACGACTGGTTTCCCAGTCTGCTTTAGCCGCTCCAAGAAGCCGGACGTGTCACGCTTGAAGTTGCTCAGTGAGTCGATGTCCCGAGAAAGGTTAAGCACAATCCGTCTCCGCGCTGGGTTTGCACCGAATAGTTTTCTACTCCGCGCTACGTTGGAAAACAAGCCGCTTTAATAAAGGGTAGTGTCGACACATCTCGGGCGCCAGCCGCGGAGCGGCGACAGAGTTTAGCCGTGGGCACCAGCCCACGCTTCGGTTGTGGTAGGCCAGACAAGCCGCGTAGCGGCGACATAGATGCCACGCTGCAAACTCTGTCGCCGCTACGCGGCTGCGCCGATCGTTGTCATCCGCCACCGTGGGCTTGCGCCCACGGCTAAACTCTGCCGTCCCTACGGGACTGGGCGACCGCGGCGGCCAATCCGCAGCGTTCGCATTTGTGTAAAGCAACGAGGGCTGACGCCCCAGGCAACAGCCTTTCGCCGCTGCGCGACTAGGAGACCCTGCGCCTGCGGCGGAACAAATTCGCGTAAGCCTACGAGCGACGATGACACGGATTTTCCAGGGTGAATCCAGCGAGTGGAACGAGCGACGGCCCTGAGTATCGCCGATAATGGTGGGCCGGCGACGCACAAGCTCGCTGGTCCCACCCTACGACAGCAATTCAACTTGGCGACGCAACCTAAAAAAACTCGAGGTATCGGTTCACTTCCCAGTCGGAAACGTGGCGGTGATATTCGACCCATTCCATGCGTTTGAGCTGCATGAATTCGTCGACGAACGCGCGGCCCAACGTCTGGTGAAAGAGCGGATCGTCATCCAATGCGGCCAACGCCTCGTGCAGGCTCTGCGGCAAAACGTGAATGCCGCGGTCACGCAACTCGGCTTCGGAGAGCGTATAGTGATTCACGTTCTGCGGCTCGCCGGGATCGAGTTTGCGGTCAACGCCGTCGAGGCCGGCCGCGACGATCGCCGCCGTCGCCAGATAGGGGTTCGAGCTCGAATCGGTCAGCCGCAGCTCCAGACGCCCGAACGGAACGCGGACCATCGACGTGCGGTTGTTCGCGCCATAGGAAATATACGCCGGCGCCCAGGTGGCGCCCGAAAACGAGCGGCCAACGACGAGTCGCTTGTAGGAATTCACCGACGGCGCGGCAAAGGCCGTAAGCGCCGGGGCGTGGGCCAGCAGTCCGCCCAGAAAATGATACGCCAGCGGCGACAGGCCCAGCCCGCGTTTATCCGAGGCATCGTAAAAGAGGTTCTTGGTGTCGTGATCGGCAAGCGAAAGGTGCGTGTGCATGCCGCTGCCCGTGCGGTTGGCCAACGGCTTGGGCATGAACGAACAAATCATGCCCAGTTCTCGGGCAATCTCGCCGGCCGCCATGCGAAAAAACACCAGTCGATCGGCCGTGGTCAGGCCGTCGCTGTAAGTGAAGTTGATCTCGAACTGCCCGTTGGCGTCTTCGTGATCGACCTGATAGACGTCGATGCCCACCGCCAGGAGCGACTCGACCAATTGCTCGATGAACGCCCGGCTGCGCGAGAGGCCCTTGTAGTCGTAACACGGCTTGTCGAGGGTGTCGCTGGAATCGGCCACGCTGAAGGAGCCGTCGGGCAGGCGGTTGAGCAGCATGAACTCCGGCTCGAGGCCGGTGTTGATTTTCCAGCCGCGGTCGTCCAGCCGGCGGAGCTGCTGCCGCAGGATGAGCCGCGTATCGAACGGCCACGGCTGGCCATCGACCATGCCGTTGCAAACGATGCGTGCATAGCCTGGCTGCCAAGGCACGAGCGAGAGCGTGTCCAGGTCGCCGACGGCCATATAGTCGGCGTCGTGAGGTTCCTGGCCAAGTCCCCAGACGGCGAAACCGGCGAAGCCCGCGCCGTCGCGCAGGATGTCGTGGAAGTGAGCGACCGGCACCGACTTAGTCTTCGCCACGCCGTGAATGTCAACAAACTGGGCCAGCACGTATTTAACCTGGTGGTCGGCTAGGAATGCTTGTGCTTCGTCCGGCGTCATGGCGGCAACGGGGGAAACAATGCCTTCGGTACAGACCTATCGTAACGCGGCCGGCGGGCGCTTGCCACCTGGAAGACGAGCGATTAGTGTCTGTAGGGTGGTTTGGCGAGTGGAACGAGCGCCGGTCCGCCACGGCCAGGCGTCAGCAATCAGGCGTCAGGCTTCAGGCAAATACTTTCTGGCGGGCCGGCGAAGCGCAAGCTCGCTTGTCCCACCGTACATTTTGTCCCACCTTTTATCCCTCCCTACACGATGATTCGCCGTCACCAATTTTTGTTTCCGCTGCTGCTGGCAGCTCTATTCAGCCTGCCGTTACGAGCCGACGAGGCCAACAAGAAAACTCTGTTCGACGGCAAGACTCTCGATGGCTGGGAGCACGTCGGGCCGGGCAAGTTCGTCGTCGAGAACGGCTTTCTGAAGACTGAAGGCGGCATGGGCTTGCTGTGGTACACAAAAGAGAAATTTGGCGACTGCGTGCTGCGCGTGGTCTACAAAACGACGCGGCAGGCCGACAATTCGGGAGTGTACGTCCGCATTGCCGAGCCGCCCAAAGATCCTTGGTACGCCGTGCATCACGGTTACGAAGTGCAGATCGCAGATGCCGAGAGTGGGTCGCCGTACCGAGTCAGCGGCGCGGTTTACTCGTTTGCCAAGGCAGGCGCGCGGCCAACGAAGCCGGCGGGCGAGTGGAACGTGCTGGAAATTACGCTCCGCGGTGATCGCATTCAAACGTCGATTAATGGTGAGCAAGTGGCGGATTTCAACCCGGCCGATCCCGTGCCCGAACTTTCGCCGCGGGGCGGCATGGGCGACCCTGAAGCGGACCCGCGTCCCAAGTCGGGCTTTATCGGCTTGCAGAACCACGACGACAACTGCGTGGTTTACTTCAAAGAAGTTTCGGTAATTCCGCTACCGTGACGAGCGATTGGTCAACCTCCCGGAAGCTTTCCTTCCTGAATTAGCTCGCCGAAGGTTTTGCCTGCGGGAGACTTCTCTTTCTCGATTTTGCCAAGGGCCTTTTCGACGTTGGCTTTGACCTTCTCATTCTTGCCAATCACCTTGCTAAGAGCTACTCCGTACGCGTTGCGGGACTTCTTCGTCGAGGTTTCTGGGTGGCAAATGAAACATTTCGAATCATTGACGAGCCTCCCATAATCCGAGCCCGGGTCTGGGGCGTACCGTTCCTTGAACGCATCGAGGTACCGTGGGCGAGCAACTGCCTCGTTACGTAGCACGCTGCATAACAGCCCAACGACGAAGACGACAGTAACGACCATCTTCATGAACGAGCTCCTCATGAAACTAGGAATGAATGGCGAATCGCGGGCATTGGAACTAAATGATGCCCTCGCTCTTCGTCCCACAGGGTGCCGCAGTGGGCGCGTTATAAAACGTCGCCTGCCACGCCTATTATGGTAGCGCCGCAGAGCGCCGTCCGAAAGTGCCTCGTTCACGGAGACAAAACATGTCGAAAGCGTTCCTTAAGCCGATTTTATGCCTGGTTGCGTCCGTGTGTGGATTTGTCGCCCTGTTCAGCATCTGGGGATTCTTGTGCGCCTTTGAACCGGGTCAGGAGGCCTGGTTGACCATCTATCCGGTGGTTTTTGCGTTTTCCGTTGCCGTAGGTGCTTCGTCCGCCGTCATGGCCGCGAGGCCATAGACGCATGTCACCGCTTCAGTTCCGTTTGCGAAGCCTGTTCATTGCCACTGCCGGCGTAGCACTGTTGCTTACCGTGTGGCGACTTTTCGGTAGCCGAACGGGGCTCGTTCTTCTCCTCAGCATCGAGATCATCCTTCCCTTTGTCTGGCGACCGCGTTGGCTCTATGCATGGTTCTTGCCTTTGCTCTGGACGACGATCGCCTGGCAGAATTTTTACCATCCGGGCGACGAATATGGCGGCTTCTTTGTCGGTTCACTGGCAGGTTTGTGGGTCGGTGCGTTTAGTATCAATGCGGGCAGCGTCCGACAAGCAGCCATACTCGTCGTGGCGGCGGGGGCGACAAGCGTGGCGACCGCCGGTTGGATTTTAGATAAGCTGCGGGCACCGTTGGCCGCTTGGTTTTGCCTTTTTTTGGTGACTGCTGCGGGCTTGTTCGCGCGGTCGTTCGGCGCGTTTCCGAGCGTAGAACGCGCGCTGGCCAAAAACGGCTCGTACGAGGCCTACGTCTTGCCCTCGCTCAATCTCGGGCTCACGTTGGCCACACTGGCAGTTTTACTGGCCACAGCGGTTTATCGTCTGTCGTCATCCATTGTAAATCGTTGGAGAGCTCGGCGACGATTCCGTCAAGAGAATCTGGCCCTTAACCCGTCGTCAGAAAAGGTGACGGGCTAGGAAGCCCATCCTCCGGTTTCGTCCGCCCTCCTGCAATGCCAGACAAGTGCCCGTTGAAGCAGAAGCGGACGGTTGGCCTTTACTTTCCCGTTGCTTTTCGTCAATCTGCCAAGCGACGGGGAGTCGGCGATTAATCAGGCCCGCACAAGCACCGATGCAAGGCGTTTTCTTTGGCAGCGACGGCTTTCTGGGCACGCGCGCATCGCTGCTGCTCGACGTGGTGGCGATCGCCATGATTGGCGTACTGGCTCTACTCGGTCTGAGCGTTTTCCACGTCAGATACCGGGCTCGCTACACTCTGCACAAGCGGATCCAGTTGGCCCTGGCGGCGGCCCTGCTGGTGGTCATCGGTTTGTTTGAAACCGAAATGCGGTTGCACGGCTGGCGCCAGCGGGCAGAACCGTCGCCGTACTACCAGACCTGGGTCATGCCTTCGCTGCTCGTCCATCTCGGCTTTTCGGTGAGCACGTGCTTGCTTTGGGCGGCCGTCATTGTCAGGGCACTCAAAAGGTTTGGTCACCCGGCCTGCCCGGGGCCGCACAGTGCCAGCCATCGTTTTTGGGGGCGGCTCGCCGCGCTCGACATGCTCTTCACGGCCCTCAGCGGCTGGGTGTTTTACTGGCTGGCATTCGTCGCCAAGGTTTGACGGATCGCTTCGACGACTGCGACGGAGCCCATCATCTATCAGCCGCGCTTGATGCGTTCGCGGTATCGGGTAGAATAAGTCTGCCCGCCTAACCTTATTCCCGCCTTAACCAACCAAGCGTTTCCCGGAGTTGCCCACGATGCTCAGGCTACTTCCCCACCTCACGCGCGATTGCCAAGGTTTGCACCGCCGCAACTTTTTGCAGGTCGGCACGCTCGCCGGGCTCGGCCTTTCGCTGCCGACATTGCTGGCCGGCCGCCGCGCGGCAGC
>DASSFG010000004.1:0-3063 GCA_035694685.1 Pirellulales bacterium | reverse complement strand
CGCGGCAGCCGGAAGTGATCCAGAATCTGCTCCAATAACGCGTCGTTCCAAGTCGAGTAAAAGGCGCGAGCAAAACGGGCCATTTCGTCCACGCTCATCCAACGATAGAGCGGATGCCCTTCGGCCAGGTAAGCGATACGTGCCCGCGTGGCGGGCGTGAGGCGTGCAACGTCTTCGCCGAGCAAGAACGCCTTGCCGGAATCGGGATGGACCATGCCGGTGAGCATTTTGATGGTGGTGCTCTTGCCGGCGCCGTTGCGGCCCAGAAAGCCATAAACGCTTCCCTGCGGCACACGCAGGTCGAGCGAGTGCACCACCGGCCGGCGGCCATAGTACTTGGTCAGACGCTGCGTCAAAACTGCATCACTCATGGTTCTTCAAAGTAAAAGCTCTGTTTTCCCTTGCCCCACCCGCCCGCTTCGGGTGCCCTCGTTTTCGCTTGCCTCTTCTGAACCCTGAACCCTGAACCCTGAACCCTCCTACGCATGGCTCCATTGAAACTGTCCGGCCCGCTCGGCGACCGCGGCCACGACCTCGTCGGCGGTGAATCCCAAGTAAACCGCCTCGGTGAGAAAGCGATCCAGCAGCGTTTCGAGCCGTTCTTTTCGGGCCCGCTTCGTTAGTTCGGCCTTCGGCTCGGCCACGAACACGCCCAGTCCCTGACGCGTGTGCAGCACGCCGTCTCGCTCCAGCTCGGTATAAACACGTGCCACCGTGTTGGGATTGATCACGAGCGTCCGCGACAGATCGCGCACCGAGGGAAGTTGCTCGCCGGGCCGCAAACGGCCGCGGGCCACCGCCTCGCGAATCTGGTTGCCGAGCTGCCGGTAGATCGGCAAACGGCTGGTCGGATCGATGCGGAATTCCATAGTGCCTCGCGAACTGTACTAATAATACTAGTACAGAAGACGGAGGGCAAGAGGGGACGGAAATTTTCGGACGACGTGCTCTAGAAAACAAACGTAAAGCTCCCTCGGGCAAGCCGAGGGCATCTACAGAGCCGGCCCACGAAAGGTGGTTTGGGCACGCCGTGCGGCCGCGGTCGCCAAAAGGTCGCGTAACCGGCGCTACTGCACGGTAAACGTTGTCTGGAGCGTCGACGTTTCGCTGTTGAGCACCACGTTATAATTGCCAGGTGGCACACGCAGCGAAAGATCGAGCTTGCCGAAATAGCGCGCCCAGCCGCGGTTGGTGGCGGCGCCAACGGACTGCTTATAGACGACTTCGCCACCGCGCTGACCGCCCACCACGAGCACTTCGCAGGGCACAAAGTCCTCGCCGCCGAACCGAAGTAGCCGCCACCGCACGGTCAGGCGGTCAGCGCCACGCGGCTCAGTCGCAATCTGGGGCTGCCAAAACAGATGGAAAAGGCCAAGCGTCGAGCACATCAGCGACAAAGCAATCAGCAGTGTTCTGAGCTTGAATTGAAAGCGAGGACGGGCCATTGCTACGGTCCCGACTGCCGTCGGCGTCCGCGCCATTACAACTGCTCCAAATGGCGCAGCACCTCGTCCGTCGTGTATCGTCGCTCATTCGACTTTGATCGGCGATCGAGTTCTTCTTCGCTGATCGGCGGATCTAACGGGCCGTACTCTTCCGGGTCGTAAACCGGCATGACCCGCGCCAAGACCTTCCCCGCATCATCGCACAATTCCAGCGGTCCGGCCAAATCCTGCAACTTTTCGCGCAACAACGCGTCCACAACAATTCGGGTCATCGTCGTCTCCTCGCCATTAGAACCCATTTTTAATGTTAGCTTGCCTTGTCACGGCAGGCAACGCACCATCCGCTTCAAAACAGCCGCCCTTGCGAATCGCTGTCGCCGGGTTCGAGGCCCAAGTGTTCGTAGGCGGCGGGCGTGGCTTTACGGCCGCGAGGAGTGCGCACGACGAGGCCGCTGCGCAGCAGATACGGCTCAATCTCATCGACGAGCGTGTCGGGGGCGAGGTTCATGGTGTGGGCCACCGCCTCAACGCCCACCGGGCCGCCGTGAAACAGCCGCACGATCGTTTCCAGGTAGCGGCGGTCTTGCCCGTCGAGCCCCATGGCGTCGATGCCCTGCATTTCGAGGGCGGCACGCGCCAGTGTCAAGGTGATGTGCCCGTCGGCTTTGCTAGTGGCATAATCGCGCACCCAACGCAAGCGATTGTTGGCCAACCGCGGCGTGCCACGGCTGCGCGAGGCGATTTCGGTCGACGCGGCCGGTTCGATGCGGCAGCCGAGCTTGCCCGAGCTGCGGCGGACGATCTCGGCCAGTTCCTCGACCGTGTAGAAATCGAGGTGCTCGCGCATCACGAAGCGGTCGCGCAGAGGCGCCGAGAGCAGGCCGGTGCGCGTCGTGGCCCCGATCAGCGTGAACGGCCGCAGCGACATATTGATCGTGCGGGCATTCACGCCTTCGCCCAGCGTGATGTCGATGCGAAAATCTTCCATCGCCGGGTACAAGAATTCTTCCACCGCCTTAGGCATGCGGTGAATCTCATCGATGAACAGCACCGACCCTTCTTCGGCGTTGGTCAGATAGGGAATCAGATCCTTAGGGGCGGCCATCGCCGCGCCGCTGGCAATCTGCAAGGTCACGCCCAGCTCGCGCGGGATGACGGTGGCAAACGTCGTTTTGCCCAGTCCCGGCGGACCGTCGAAGAGAATGTGCCCCAATGTTTCACGGCGCTTGCGCGCGGCGTCGAGCGCGATCTCAATCCGGGCAAACACCTCGCGCTGCCCGATGATGTCGCGCATCCGCTGTGGCCGCAGGTCGCGATCGTCGTCGGCCTCGGGCAGGTCGTGCGCGCGGCGATCGGTCGTATCGCCGCTGTCGTCGTTTTTCAGAATTGGTTCGCGGGCCAAGGTGCCTCCGTGACGTAGGGCCGACAACCAGCCTCGCTGGGCGCGAAGTTTTTCAATGAAGGCCGCGTGTTCGGGCGAGGCAAGGCCACATTTCGTCGTGCGATGTTCGTGGATCCATTGCTCAACCGTGTCATCGTCCGGCGCCGGTTTTTCCGCATTATACCAGCGAAAGCCTTTTCGTCCGATACGCCGCAGAGCGCCCTTCGCAATCTCTCG
>DASSFG010000003.1:0-2992 GCA_035694685.1 Pirellulales bacterium | reverse complement strand
ATTGACGCGATTCAAGAAATTCGAGTACGCCATCCAGAGGGCCAGACCGTTCAGATCGCGAAAATGAGGAGGCAGATACTGCGGTGGCGAGATCAGCCCCTCAGCCACCAGCGGCGCTAGCACCGGGATGTCGTCGAGTGTCAGCTTGCCAAGGAACAAGAGCGGAATCAGGTCAGGACGGCCGAACCGAATGGCGATGCGCAGGAAGTTGTAAACCATCACAAAGCCCTTGCAGTAGCTGATGTCTTTGGTGAACGGCGCTCCGCCCGATACCACGCCGCCGCGAAATACCCGCTGCGCGTGCTGATAGCACTCCTGCTCGCTGTAGCCTTCGCTGCGGTAAAACTCGCAAACCTCACGAAAATCGGCCCCGTCTTCCGCCCGGTCGCAGGCCAGGATGCGGTTGTTCAAGCGGCGAGCTCGGTCGGGCGTGGCGTTGAATGTGACGACCTCCAAAATGACCGCCAGGCCTTCCTGAATCGCCATGGTGCAAGGCGGCCCTTTGGCCAGCCAGGTGGCATGGGACTGCCGCGCGCCGTTCAGGCTGGTGCCGACGTGCACCCAACCTTCGTGAACTTCCAGCAGGTCGACGTCTCGCCGCGAAAAGCGTCCGCCACGGCGAATCTTGACGTAGTCGGCGCCGGCGGCTGCGTCGGAAAGAATGCCGTCGTCGAGCCGGGCGTGGACCGTCTTGTCGCCGAAATAGCGATCGAACCGCTCGTTCAACTGCTCGACCACCTGCTCGGCCGTCAAATCGCGCGGATAATTCGCCCCCAGACCGCCTTCCGGGATGCCCGACAGGATGTCGTGCAACAGCAGTCCAAGATCCCGAATGGTGGCCACGTCGCCGGCGAAGCGTTCTTTGGGACTGCCGTACAGCTCGCGCGAAAGTCGATAGAACTCTGGCGTGCCGCGGGCGAGCAACATGCGCACTACGTCCTGATACTCGCGGCAATTCCGCACCAGAATCTCACCGATCGGATGATGGCGGCCGAGCGTGGTTTCAATCTGCCGAGCCAACTCGTCGAACTCAGCGATCTTCGCCAGCGGGTCGTATGGCAGCGGCCTCGCCGTGGCGTAGTACGCTGGCCCAACCTCCGGCAATTCCTTCAGGGCCGAGGCCAACACGCTGGCCTCGATCGCATCGTCCCACTTCACTGCCTCGCGCACCCGAATCGGCCGCTGGGCGTCGACGATGGCGTCGGAAAGGCGGCGGATCGAATCGAGGTTTTCAGGGGGAACCATGGACTGCTAGCTCGGAATACGGGCGCTATGCCAATTCCCACCCCTTCCGATATTCGCGGTGGATAAAACGATCAGCCTCAGCACAATTCGTGGCTTTGAGCGATGAGGCGTCCCACGCTAGCCGCTGGCCGGTGCGATAGGCCACGTTGCCTAACAGCACCGCCTCGGTCAGTGCGCCGGCGTAATCGAAGTTGCACGTGGTGGGGCTACCCGTCTTACAGGCTGCCAGCCATTCGGCATGATGCCCAATCGAGCGCGGAATCGTCGGTTCGGGCGGCTTGTAACCCGCAAATTCGCTTTCGGGATAGAGCCGCCAGGTGCCATAGTCGGCCCAGAGCATGCCCCGATCGCCCACGAACAAGTTGCCGCCGCCGCCCGTGGCCAGCCCATGAATTTGCGCTGGTATTTTATCGCCGTCGTACCAGGTAAGTTTGACCGGCGGGCGCTCGCCGCGCGAGGGAAATTCGTAACGCACGAGGAGTCCCAACGGGCATGTTTCTGGGTGCACAGGCGGTCCTTCCGCCTCGACCGATTGCGGTGCACGCAGCCCGAGTGCCCAGAAGGGCAAATCCATGTGGTGGCAGGCCATGTCGGCAATGTTGCCGCCGCCAAAGTCCCACCACTTGCGCCAATTGGCGGGCAGATAAGTCGGGTGGTACGGCCGATCCGGCGCCGGTCCCAACCAGAGATCCCAGTGCAAGTTGGGCGGCACGGGGGGCATCTCTGTTGGCCGATCGCCGCCGCCCCACGACCTGCCCGCCCAGGTGTGCACTTGCCGCACCGGCCCAATGGCGTCCGATTGAATGATCTCGACCACACGGCGGTAATTATCGCCGGCGTGGATTTGCGTTCCCATCTGCGTGGCGACTTTGCCTTTGGCGGCGGTCTGAGCCACCAACCGCGCCTCCCACACATTGTGCGTCAATGGCTTTTCGCAGTAGACGTGCTTGCCCATCCGCAACGCCATCACGGTCGCCGGCGCGTGAATGTGATCGGGCGTGCAAACCGCCACCGCGTCGAGATCGGGTTGCTCGAGCAATTCCCGAAAGTCGTTGTACCTCTTGGCCTGAGGGAATTCTTGGCCGGCCTTGCCGAGCAGGACGTCATCAATGTCGCACAAGGCCACGACGTTTTCTTGCTTGACGTTGTCGATGGTGAACCGAGCCTGGTTCGCGGTGCCAATCATGCCGATATTCAGCTTTTCGTTTGGCGACTTGCTTTCCGCTTTGACGAGGCTGCTAAAGAATCCGGCGCCGGCCAAGGCCGGTGCGGCAAGGGCGGTGTGCTTAAGGAAGTCGCGGCGATGAGTGCGTATCGGCACGGTCAGAGCTCCTAGGGGCGGGTGAGAGGGGCGGCAGGCTGCCCGCCATCCCATTATTGCTTGAGACGATCGCCGTGCAAAGCTGACGAAGAATTCATCTTGCGTCGAGGGCACCGGCGGTTGAAACGGTTGCTTTTCGTGGTTCAATTCCGATAATAGACTCATCGCCCACCGCTCCCGTAGTCCAGGAGACCTGTCATGCCCGTCACCCGCCTTGCACGCCCCTGCATTTTGTTCGCCGCTGTTGCCTTCTTGCTCTCGCTTTGCACGCCGTCGTCCGAAGCCCTGGGGCGGGGCGGTTCAAGTGCCATGCGGGCCTACATGCGAATGGCCCAGGCGCAAGCAAAGTGGATGCAGGCCTATCAAAAGCAGCAGAAGGAACAGTACGACGCCTTCATGAAGCGGTTCGACACGAATCGCAACGGT
>DASSFG010000002.1:0-12233 GCA_035694685.1 Pirellulales bacterium | reverse complement strand
GTGATTACCACCGCCAGCGCCGTGCTGCTCGGTGTCATACGCTTGGCGCAGCCGTGGCTGAGTAGCCGAAATGTGACCGCCGAGGCGTGCGTGCTCGGCATTGGCTTTGCCCTCACCGCGCTGGTCGCCGTGTGGGTCTCGCTCGGCTATGGCCGGTGGTTCTTCAAAATCATCGCTCTGCCGGCCGTCGCCGCGCTGGTCTCGGTGCTCTTCATCGCCATTGAAGGACACGGCGGCACGAACCAAGATCTAGGCATCGCTGGCATCGTCTTGACGCAAACGATCTATATGACCCTCATCCTGTTGGTGCTGCGCCGTTGTGGCTATCGGTTGCTGCGCAAATTGGCCGCCGTCGGCTGAGGGCAGACAAATGGTGAGCAGATCCTTTCAAATGTTGTGCCTGGTTGGCTGACCGGCCGGGAATGTCACGTCAGGGCCTTGGTTGTAGGTGTTGCCCGTACCGCCAGCGGAAAAGGTGGCCTTGCCGTCGAAGGTCACCGGGTCAACAGCGCCGACGTTAAGCGTGGCGTTCCCGCCGTTGCCGAACTTGATCGATACATCCTTGCCGAAGGTGACGCCGAGATCATACGCGAGGGTTTCAATGTCGATGGTGTCGCCGCTGCCGTCGCCCACCAGCATTGAGGTGCTGCCACTGATCGAGGTATCTGCCAGGGCGATGCTGTCGCTACTGCCGTTACCCTGGACGATGGACAAGTTGCCGCCGATCGTGTTCGCGGTGTAGACGGAGGCAGTGCCGACGTTGATCTCGACGGCGTCACTGGCGCCGTTGCCCTGCACAATAGACACGTTGCCGGTGATGGCGTTGGGGCCATCCGCAGCAGTGATGCCTACGACGTCGAGGGCGCCGTTCCCCTGCGTCACGGCCAAGCTGCCAGTCTGCGTGAGACCGGAAAAGGCCGCTGTGTCGCCCACGGATGGGAACAGGCTGTTGACCAGGGCGCCGCCATCGCCCTGCGTCACCGCGATGTTGCCAGTCACGATGGAGTTCTGAATTTCGGCGGAGTCTGCCAGGCTATTGGCCACGGCGCCGCCGTTGCCTTGCGCCATCGACACGTTGCCGGAGAGCGTGGAATACTGAATCGCTGCGACGTCGCCGAGAATCGCTCCGGCGGCGGCGCCGCCGTCGCCCTGACTCATCGACACGTTGCCGGCGACGGTCGAATTCTGCACTCCTTCCACGTCGCCGGTGGCCTCTACGGCGGCGTCCGGCGGTGCACTCGGCTGCACGCCGGCGCCGCCGTTGCCCTGGGCCATCACCAGCTTGCCGCCGATGGTGCCGAAACTCACGAGTTGCACGTCACCGGCAAACGATCCGGCCGCACCTCCGCCGTTGCCTTGATTCATCACGACGTTGCCGGTCACCGTCGCGTCGGCAAGCTCCGCGGCGTCGCCGACCCCCGCTATCCCGGGCCCTTCGTCCACGGCGTCGCCATTGCCCTGGTTGACGGTCACGTTGCCATTCACGGTAAGGCCACTGCCGAACACCGCCGCGTCGCCGTACGCGAATGGCGACCCCACCATGCCGCCACCGTTGCCCTGCGTCAGCGACAGATTGCCCTGAATCGTGATGAAACCGCCGACCTGCTCGATGTCGGCGTTGCCGTTGCCCTGCGTGATCGACACCTGGCCGCCGATGGTGGCGGGGACCGGCGAGTAGCCGGCTTCGATGTTCACCTGGTCCTCATTGCCATCGCCTTGGCTGATCGACACATTACCGCCGATGTTCACGCTGTCGCCGAAAAAGTCACCCACCTGAAGAAAGTCGCTGCCGTTGCCCTCATTCACCGTCAGCTTACCCTGGATTGCGGCGAAATCGACGTTAACGCTGCTGCTGCCATTGCCCGAGTTGATAGTCAGGTCACCGTTCAGACTCGTGCTGAAGCCGTTGTTGTTGAAGTTCAGCAACGCGCTGTCCGCACCCAGGTCGACCTTCATCTTGAAAACGCCGTCAAACATTTGCACCGGACCGGCATCCACTTGCACCGTGAACTCGTCCTGGATCGCGGTCTGGTTGACATTGATGGTGTGGCCGCTGGTGTCGGAGTCGACGATGTTCAAGGTGTGGCCGGAGATCCCAACGCTTACCGAAAGCACGGTACGGCCTTCCAATACCTCGAAGCGAAGACGGGCCGGATGTCGGCGCGGCGACTTGAATACACGCCGCTGCGAATTGGGGACAAACAATCGACGCAAGGATCGGAACATGCTGTTTCCTCCGCCCTCATGACGGGCCAATGGATGGGAGAGGCGGGTAGGCCCATCGCGAGCCAAGCGTTGCCCTACCTCCGGCGCCGCCAAGTCTAGCCAGGCATTTTAGCTTGTCAAGTTATAAATGTGGAATTCATACAATCTTCATGTACGAACCATGGACTCGCGAAACACGATCTGGTTACTCCCCTTGATTTAGAGCAGAGCTGCAAGCAGACTCGCAGCCATCTGTGGATTGCGTAGCTACCGCCGGCGCTTGGTCGCCCGTCGTATCAAGTAACAGCATCACGAGCGACTGCTCCATCTCGGCGGGCTTAAAACCGAAGGGGCCGCGGCCACCTTTGTAGACGATCTGGCCACCCCGATCGATCACGTACATGCGGTCGGGCATGCCACTGTACGCACGCCCCACTCGGTCATCGAGGTCGTCGACCAAAAGCGGCATGGAGATTTCGAGCACCTGGCAACAGTCGCCGGCAATTTCGGCGCGCTCGCCGATCTGCGTGGGCTGGTTGATTGGTTCGCCGCCGCGGTCCTTGAATTCACTCGGCCACACGCCGTTGGCCGCATGGGCTTCACGCACGTAAATCGCCAGAAACTCCACCCGGTCGCCGTAGCGGCGGTGCAACTCTTCCAAATTCCCAAACTGGGACCGGAAGGGGCCTCACGTAAAGCTGCCGAAAATCAGTACCACCGGCTTGTTCTTATTCAGGTTCGAAAGGCGAACGCGCCTCTGCCCTTGGTGGTCGGCCAGCTCGAAGTCGGGCGCGTGCCCGCCGATTTTTGGTCCCTGTGAGATCGAGCCAAGCTCGCCACTGGCAAACCCGCGCAGAAAGTCGATGGGCGTAGGATCGTCGTCCGACGACTCGGGCTGCGGCGGAAACAAGGCCGCTTGCAAATCGGCCGGCGTCAGCACCTCGGAATCGAGCGCCGCACGGTCGAAGAACGATCGCCATTCTTCGCCGGTAATGCGGCCGTTGCGGTCGCGGTCGACCGAGCCGAACAAGCGTCGCGCTTGCGCCGCTTGCTTGACGTAGGGAGAGTCGCTCGACCAATCGAAGTCGGCCTTCTCGATCTTGCCGTTCTGGTCACGGTCAAGCCTGCCCGCCAGCTCGGCAACTTCGGGCGGCAGTTCGTCCGACGAAATCTTGCCGTCGCCGTCTCGGTCATAACGATCGGCCAGCCACTGCCAGCCGTAGCGGCTTTGTCCGGGATGGAACCAGCCCTTTCCCTCGTCGGGCGGCTGACCATGAGCCAGCGCCGAAATCATCTCGACAATTTCCAAGTGTCGCACTTCGTCGGCCGTTTGCTTGAAGCGTTCGACGTAGCGGCGAGGATTGTACCAGCGGTGCTGCCTGCCCGGCGTCGCGGGCACTTCGTCGTCGGCCGCGGCGGCCGACGGCAACAGGCAAGCCACGGCCATTAGGACATATCCGGTCTTACGCATCAGGCGAGGATTGGTTTGCAATAACATTCTCTCTCCGAGGGAATTTGAAAGGTATCGGCCAAATGAATCAGGTCGTGGCTGTCGCGCCTCCCATGAAATCGAGTTGTTCCACGATGATCGCTTCAGAAGCGGCCGTTGAAGCTACGGCTTGGGGTGCAACAGAGTACGGCTGCGCGTCGTCGCTGCCTGCTTGGCTCGGCGTGACGGCGGTGCTTATCGATTCGACCATGGCCAATGCCGAGAACAGTGCCGCGGTCAGCGTGAGATCAAGTAGTTCGGCGTCGGAGAGTCCGAGCGCAGTGAGCTTGTCGATCTGTTCGTCGGTAATCGTGTAGGCGGCGTTCGCGACCTGCCACGAATAGCGGCGGCACGCCGACACCAGGTCCGAATCGGCGGCTGCACGGGAACCGGTAACGCCCGAGCAAAGTGAATTTGCGTCGGGCAGCGATGCCTGGGAAAGCCACTGATCGACCGACCGCCTCAGGCCGGAACCTGGTATGGCACGAGAAGCCACGGCAATCGCCGCCGCTTCTTTCAAAAAGTCGAAATGGATGCCGGCACTTAAAATGTTGGCTTCGAGCATCTCGACGACCCCCTCGAGCACCACAGGTGATCGACTCAGCCAGTGGAAGACGTCCGGCACGTGCGGTGTGCCCAGACTTTCAAACAGCAGAGCCAACCGATTCAGCAGTTGCGCCGGCGAGTGGCGGGGCTGATGCTTGTATGACAAGTCATAAGCCAAACCGATGAGCGATGCCATGCGGCGCTCGACCCAGCCCCGAATCGGTTTCAACTCGCGCAGGAAGCGGTATTCGAGTTGCACGCGGCGTGCGTCGGCGATGCGATTGATGGTATTGAACGCGAACACGACGCCGGCCGTCTCCAACAGGAGGTTCTCGTCCCCGATACGAACCGCTGCCGAGGCGATCCAGTCGCGATCCAAGTCCGTCAAGGGTGCGGCGAGCGATGCGTGTGCCGCGAGCGCCACGAGCAAGCTCTCGTGACTCTTACGCCCGCTTTGTTCGACGCGTTCGGCAATTCGCCGTGGGTCCATTCTGTGGCGTTTGCCAGCAACCCCATGAATGCCCGGATGATTTCCCATTGAATGGGCATCTGCGCTCATCGGTTCGTGGTGCGAGGCGTGGATTGCCTCCGTGACGGCGGCGACCAAGGCGTGTGCTTCGTGAAAATGGGTTCCTGCAGCCTGCAGGAAAAGCAAATGCTCGTTCGTTCAGTAAAAGCACTGGTTGACCGTCGAAATGGCCACCGCAATCGACTCGCGCAATTGGCGGCTATTGGCTTCACCGCCCCACATGAGCGAGAGCCAGGTCTTTTTGAACGAAGCGTGGTACGCCGGCCGGCACTGCAAGGTCTGGGCGATGCTTGGGTGCGTCCAGATAAAACGCCCGGCAATCCGCCTGGTCGCGCGAGACAGAGCGTTGTTGATCAAACTGCGCATCGTGAGGTAAACCTTCTTCTTTCTTTCTATCGTCAGTCAGGCGCTCGCACGCGCCCTGAACCGGTCTGGTTCATTTTTCCCTCGAAGCAGCGCAGGCGTGGCTTTGACGAAACCGATAGCGACCGCGGTTTGCCGGGAAAAATGTGCCCATGCCCTTCATTGCGTGGCAAGGAAAACAGGCGCTGGACTACAGAGAATGCCTTGGAGGCCGATCAGGCGGAACGAGAACCGCCTGCGAAGAAAGAAGAACCGGACCAGAGACGAGCAGCGAACGCCGATCAACCTCTGGCGGACGCCCGGAGAAGAAACACGCCGATTCTTGCGAACCTGCTTTTACCAATGGCTTGGGCGCTGGCGGCAGAGGAGCCTGTCGCTGGCAGTGCATTCCCGAACATCGCGGCACACTATGCGAACCGGCCGGCGATTGATCCATCTCGCCGTGATGCGACCCTCCGACCATCACGTAGTCGCCGCAGCTCGCCAGGGCGTCACGTCCCGTGCCGGCGACCGCAAAGCCGGTGAGCGCCCAAATCAAGGCAATCGAACGGCGCAGTGAGATGACGCCGCCACCGCCGGGATCAAAACTGGCGTGAACACGCCTCATGTATACCTACCGACAAGCCGAGCTAAACTGCCGGAACTGCCGTCATTCTAACCTCAAGATTCGTGCCGTACAACAAATAACTAGTCCGATTATCGCCTATTGCAGGTTCGGCGAAAGAGATCTCCAGCGCGCTGGAGATCTCTGCAAAACGAAGGGTGCAATCTCTCCAGGCTGAAGACTGGCCGCGCGCCACCGGCCTCCCCCTAACTGTGTGGGCCGATCATCTTTCGCCCCGTTTGGCCACCTAATTTGGCTTGTGATACAATTGCCGTATTAGGAAACTGCCATGCCGCTTCGCGATCACTTTCGTCCCCCTGTCAGCAAGCAAACCTCCTGGGAGGGCTTTCACGGCATGTGGCCGGCGAGCATCGTTCGGCAATTGCGGAAACAGCTCCCGCCGGGCTTCGTTGCGGAGCCGCGCGTCCATCTGGGCACGGTGATGGAGATTGACATTGCCGCTCTTGAAACGCGGGAGTTGGCGCGAACGGCAACGTCCAATGGCAGCGGCAACGCAGCGACGATCGCTTGGAGCGGCGACGCCCCAGTGGTCGCCGTTGAGACTGACCCACCGGATGAATACGAGTACGAAGTCCGCATCTTTGACATCGAACGAGAACGGACGCTGGTGGCGGCCATCGAGCTCGTAAGCCCGGCGAACAAAGATCGCCCGGAGTCGCGCCAGGCTTTTGTCGCCAAGTGCGCTGCCCTACTCCGCAAAGGGGTCGCCGTGAGCCTCGCCGATCTGGTCACCATCCGCCGTTTCAATTTGTATGCCCAGTTGATGGAATTCGTGGGCCACCCGGACAGGACCATGTCGATTGAGGAGCCGCCGATTTATGCCGCCTCCTGCCGATGGCTAACGAAGGGGACTCGGGCACGGCTAGAGGCATGGTCGCATGGCCTCGTGGTTGGCCAGAGGTTGCCGTCGTTGCCCCTCTGGCTGCGCGAAGACCTGGCGATCACGCTCGACCTGGAGCAGAGCTACGAGCAGGCATGTAACGACCTGTGGCTCTCATAGCCTCCTGAGCGACCAAATTTACAGGCGATAAAATCGCTCGATTAGCCAAGCTGGCCGCGCCATCGACGTTTTAACTCGCCGACACTCCTTTCGCGTTGGCCGCGGCCTCCGGTTGAAGCACGAGGCGTTGGTTCTCACGGATCGACTGCCACGCCGCCCAGACGTACAAAGCCATGCCTCGCAGAGCGCAGACGATCGCGAGGGCGATGAATAAGCCGTAGACTTTATGCTCAACCAGAAGTGTGCCGTAGACCGCTGCGATGGCAATGCTGAACAACACCTGCCGCAGCGGCTTGACCGGCGTCGTGGCGGGGTCGGGGATCATATACAAGGTAAAGACCATGAACGCGGCGCTGGTCATCGGCGTCAGGGGTACGATCCAGGAGGTACCGAAACACCAGCTTCGCAGTTGCCCCTGGATGACAAAGGCAACGAGCCAGGTCAGAACCATCGTCAGTCGGCCGGTAAAGAACCCATGCACGATGATGCCCGTCGCCAGCACGACGCCGGGCAACGCCCAGTGCCATATCCCGACCAGGTTCTCTGTGAAGTGATAGGGAGGCGCTACACCAACCGAAGGGAACAAGAGCAGCGTGGCGACAATGCCAAGGTTGGAGGGATTGAAGACGTGTTGTGTTTTGCCGTCGGCCACAGGCGCACGGAAAATCACCTTCGAGCAGATCGCGACGCTGACGCCGAAGATCACCGGCATCAGTCGATCATTGGGATACAAAAGCATCGTGACCGCCAGGCCCGGGATGATGGCGGGCGGCAGAAAATTGACCAGATCGGCCCACGAACCGGCGAAACGCGGCTTGCGGCCGCTTACCCGTGCGTCGATCCACTCCAGCAGGAATTGCAAGCCGATCGCCGTTGCCAGGCCGACGAGCGGTTGGATATCCGACTGCTCGAAGCCCAGGAACAGATGGCCAAGCAGGTTCCAGACAATGAGTAACGAGGTGAAATACCACAGGGCGAAATAGCGACGCAAGGCGCTGCGCTTCGGGTAAAACTGCAACGTGGTGATGGCGTCAGCAGGCGCTGTACTCAAGGCGGCTGTGCTCAGAGTTGTGGCGCTCAAAGTTCTTTCTCCTTATCCGCCGGCCAGGCGAGTCGGATGGTGTGCCAGCCCACCTTCAAGTCAAAGGTTTCCTGATGCGGATTGCCGTCCGGGTCCCGCCAACGAATTTCGACGGGAACCTCGGCGACCTTACCTAGACCCAAGTGAACATCGGGGGCGCGTTTTCCAGCGTAGCCGCTGCCGGCGTCGACCTGGGCCACACGCTTTCCGCCATCGGGCATCCGCACGGTCACCGCTGCCCCAACCGCCGGCCGGCCCGGGATCTCTTCAATCGTGTGACCGATGCCCGGCTCGACGAGCGTTGCTTTTCCTTTTTCCAGCGGGAGCAACAGGTGCAGGCCCAGGAAGTTGCCGGGCTGGGGGCACTCGTTGTGGTACAAGTAAGACGGCTGCCATTGATTGGCCACGGCGAAATCGAGCCGGCCGTCGGCGTCGACGTCGGCCAGCGAGATACCGCGCGTCACCATCGCCTCTGACATCGACTGACCATCCTTCAACGTCAGTTTGGGCGCGGCATCATAATAGCGGCCGTCGCTGGCCCTGACGAAGAAGGCGAACGTGTCATGACCGCTCACGTCGTCGCCCGGCTGCAGGCTGGGCCAGAACTTTGGGTTGTGCAAAAGCTGGTTGTTGCTGGTGCCGAGACTCTGCAGTTCGGGCCACTTGTTGATTGTGCCTTTAATGAAGCCGTTGGCCTGCAGCGCCTCAAGCACGCCGTCATTATTCAAATCGGCCAGCCGGCAGTCCCATGACCAGCCGCTGCGCGACAGGCCCAGTTCTTCGCTGACTTGCCGGAACGGAGCGATCCCGTCTTTCATCCGCTCCGCCTGGCCTGTGTTGAGCCACAAGAAATGACTCTCGATCAGTCCAAATCGGGACGTCAGGTTGCTCACGTAAATATCAAGCAGCCCGTCGTCATTGATGTCGCCGATGTCGACGCCCATGCCTTTGAACGAGTCGTGATTGATGACGCACGAGGCCGGCGTTTCCATCGTGCGTTCGCCGTGCAAGGCCGCGAACTGAAAGTGGCCGAGGGTCGAACGATTGTGCAGCAGCCGGTCGGGACCAAAGTCGTTGGCAACGTAGATTTCCGGCAGCAGATCGCCATCGAGATCAACGGGCCCGATGGCATAGCTCCAGCCGTGCGTCAGTTCCTCGGCGATCGCATCGGTTTGCTGCTCAAACCGGACGGTTGGATGCTGGCCGGAGGTCGCACTTGCAAACCGGAAGAATCGCAGCCCACCACCGTTGCCCGACCTCGCCAGCGAATCGTGCAAGGTTTCCAATCCCTGGGCATTCGCGTCGAGCATTCGCGAGCCGTCGGGCAGATAATTGCCGACAATCAGATCAAGGTGTCCGTTGCCATCCAAATCGGCCGCAACCGCCGTTGAGGAATACCAGCGATCGTCACCCTCGATCAGTTCCTGCACTGCGAACTCGGCGGCCGACGGCGGTGTTTTGGAATTGGAGTCGGCCGGCGTTTTGCGCAAATAAATGATCGGGCTACGGCCCCACTGGACGTTGAGCACATCCATCAGACCGTCCTCATTGAAGTCGGCCATCAGCGAGCTTTGGGGACACATGGTCGCGGGGTCCCAGTTGCGGATCGACGGGCCGGGAGCGAGGGCGAACGTTTCGTATCTCGCCGGAGTACCAGGAGCACAGCCGCAAATGACCTGGTCGGTGCGCGGATCGACCCAGATGACGTCGTTTTGCAGTCCGTCGCCGTCGAGATCGCCCAGCGTCACACTGGCGCCAAGCGTCGACACGTAGGCGCAGATGTGCTGCACGCTGGGATGGACCTTGCGCACATACTTATACGGTGGGTGGTCCGCCACTTCGGCCAGCGGCGTCCTCGTGAATCGGAAGGTGCCGGCGACCTGTTCCGACTCGGCCTTGGAAAGTGATCGTTCCCGAGTCATGACGTACGAGCCCATGACAACGGCCGCCGCCACGAGCAAGGTAACTCGGCGTCGGAGTGATCCAGGTGGTCGTTTCATCGTGGAGGTTCCTTTTTGAATGCTAACGGGGTTCGTCGTGGCGGGCAATCGGCTCCTCGAAGACGTTCTCTCTCTCCAGCGGGAGCTGAAACGCGTCGGCTACGCGCGTCATGTAGTGACAGCGGCAAGTCCACCAAAGGACGTCGAGGGCGCGCTGCGGTCCAAAATGCTCGACCAACCCGCGGGTGTCGGCGGCCGTGATGGCCCAAGGCGTTTTGGCTTGTTTTCGCGCGAAAAGGAACGCGAAGCGATCGGCGGGCAAAAAGCTCGACCAATCGCGGCTCGCCAACGCTTCAGTCCGTTCGTTCAACGACTCTTTGTCAAGGCCCGCGACCGCGAGCAGCATCTCAGTGTGGCCCATTCAGTAGAAACAATGGATCGTGCGGGTAACGATCCAGAAGACGCTCTCTTCAAACACTCGGTCCTGTTTCGATTCCTCAGCGAAGATACGCGTGCAAGCCGACCACCCGGCGGCCAATTCAGGTTGGTAACCGCGGCAGACGAGCGTCCACAAGATGCGCACGGGGTGCTTGGGACGCTGATCCTCAGGAATCGTGCGGATGACGTCTTCCCACGCTGGAACGGCGATACGTCCTGCTCGCTGTCGCTGCTTGTCCAGGGTCCGTTGCAGCGCCGCAAAGTCGAGAGAGCGCCATTCGGGATCGTCGATGCGATTCGGCACCAACATCGCCGATGCGGGCTCGGGTAAGGTTCGCTCGGGCACCGCGATCGCCTCCTTGTCGACCTTCGCAAAGCGCCCGACAAACGGCGGCAAAGGCTCACCCAAGTCTGATACGGTTCCTAGCGCCAACAATAAACGATCCTGGAAATTGGCATGGGCAACCAACAGCACCAGCGCCACTAGCTTCCGCTCGCCCAGCATGTCGGAAAGACGAGCTACCTCTTCGTCGGTAATCGTGTCGGCTGCGAGCGTCAATCGTCTTGCAAAGGTGAGAACAAATCGCTCTTGATCGCGTTCCTTCTCGCGCGGGCCAGTAGAAGCGCCCCTTGGCGGCGTGGGCGCACTTTCGTCGACGGCAGCACCTTGCAGATCAGCCTCTGCGAACGAAGTGCCATAAGCACAGCGATTCGCCTCGGCGACCGTCCTGCGCACCTTTGCCGACAGCGCGGTCCCCAACGGACTATGAGCGCGGTGCAAAGCGTCGAGCTCCAGCATCGCGGCCGTAGTCCGCGGCAGACTGTCGGCCAATATCCTTGCCCAGACCGGCAGAGGCTGGCGCTCTCCCCGCTCAAGCGGCGGCAATCGGGCCCAGGCTTCGTTGTCGTCCGGTACAGGAACGGAACGGAGGCCTTCACTGTCCGCAGCGATCGTAGCCGGCATGTGAAGTGATATCAAAGCGAGACCTCCCATGACTATCGAGACATATCCGCGCTGTGTAGCCATCGAAACCTCCAGCGTTCTAGACTTTGGACTGCGTTTTTGCCGGGGCAGGTGGACCAAGAAACGCCAGGACGTCATCGTCGGTCAACGGCGGCCGACTCGTCGTGGTGTTCGGTCCGGATTTAGCGCCAAGCTTTTCATCGATCACGCGGGTGCCGCTGCAATGGGGACATGCAACGGGTTTGCCAGACGCGTTGGCCGGAAGCAGAAACGTTGACGAGCATTGCCAGCATTTCATCGAGCATGACATGGAAATGAGCTCCAAAAGTGAAGATAAATCAGGATAAACGGAGCCGCGCCGGCGCATCGCCGCGCGCCGGCGCGGACATCACGTCGAGGGCTCGGTAGTGTCTAGTCGGTCCACTTCAAGCCGAGTGTCTCCGTGAAGCGGTCGAACATGTTCGACGTACAAACCACGTAGTCGATTTCCGCCGTCTCGTAATCGGAGAAGTGTTTTCGCAGCCGGGCAACATCGGCATCCGCAATGGTGTGCGGGACGGCCGTCAGCCTGGCAGCGAACGCCAGCGCTTCGCGCGCACCGGGCGACAAGGTTTCGCTCGGTGCGTCGATGGCGAACATCTGGTCGACGGATTGTCCGAGCGCCGCCAATCGACGTTGGGCGTCGGCCAGTGCATACCAGGCGCGATCCTGCCGGGCACATGTCCAGGCAATTTGAGCCTTGAGGAGCTTGTCCAGCCGCCCTTCGTTGGCAATCGCGTCGAGCGTAGCCAGTTGTCCTCGGCAGGTGTCGGGAAAGAGCGACAAGGCGCGGACCCATTCCGGCACTGGTTTTTGGCCCAAGTCTGTGGGCAAGAGTGCCCGAGCTTCTTCTTCGCTGGGCAAAGCCACGCGCGCCGTGCGTTCGCGACAGGCCGACAACTCTCCCTCGACCGCAGCACGCGGTTCCAACGGCGGGCGACGCTGCTCAACCGAGGGGGCCACGAGGCTCGGCGATTCAAGAAATCGTTCGCTGGTCGGCTCGTCGAAGCGAAT
>DASSFG010000001.1:0-2478 GCA_035694685.1 Pirellulales bacterium | reverse complement strand
CCCCGAATGCCGTAGAATAAATACATGCGATACAATCCGTTCTTTACCCTTCTGATCCTGGCGTGCTCGACACCGTCGGCCCGGGCTGCGCAACACGATCCCAAGGTCGAGCGCGTCGTTTCCCGTGGGCTCGACTGGTTGGCGAATACGCAGTCGCGGTTGGGGCACTGGAGCGCCAACGAAGGCCGCTATCCTACGGCCATGACGGCGCTGGCCGGCATGGCGATGCTCTGCGAAGGGTCGACCACCACGCAGGGCAAGTACGCCCCGAACCTGCGGCGGGCCGTCGATTATCTGTTGGGACGCAGCCGGGCCAACGGCCTGATCGGCGACCCCAAGAACGATGACCGTTATACCTATGGGCACGGCTATTCGATGCTCTTCCTCTCACAGATTCTGGGTGAAGAAGAAGACGCCGCGCGGCGCGAGGAACTGGTCGAGGTGCTCACCAAGGCGGTGCAATTCACCGGCGAGGCCCAGACCGAGGCCGGAGGCTGGGGTTACGTCAGCGCCAAGGACGGCCGCGGTTTCGACGAGGGTTCCACCACCATCACGCAGGTACAAGGGCTGCGCGGCTGCCGCAACGCGGGCATACCGGTGCCCAAGGAAATCATCGACAAAGCGGTGAAGTACATCCGCGATTGCACGTTGCCCGACGGCGGAGTGCAATACAGCTCGAAGGGCGGCGGCGGGCGGCCGGCCATCTCGGCGGCGGCCATCGCCTGCCTGTTCAACGCCGGCGAGTACGACAATCAATACGTTCCCAAGCTGCTCGACTATTGCCGCAAGAATCTCGACCAGATCCACAACGAGGGCTTCGGGCACTGGCATTACGCCCACTATTACTACTCGCAAGTTTGCTACCGCGAAGGGAGCAAGAGCTGGCTGGAGTACCGCGACAAGGTGTATGCCAAGCTGGTGGCCGAAGCCGGCGGCAACGGTTCGTGGAACCAAGGCTACATTGGCCCCGTCTACACCACGGCCATCAACCTCACCATCTTGCAGCTCGAAAACGGCACCCTGCCGATTTATCAGCGGTAATGCTTGGTCGCCGGCGGCTAAGAAAACAAACCGCAGAACTTCCCACACGACACCCGACGCCAGTGCAACGGTGGCCGCCGTCGCTACGCCTTCGGCCCATAACTCGTGGATCTCTGTTTTGTGAGCTGGCGGTTCAGCCGGACGAGCATGCCGCTGATGGCGAAACCCGCTGATTTCAGTGACCGTCGACATGGTATCTTCTCCTTCGTATCTTGGCCGGCCGCACGAGTCTCAGCGAACCGTTTCGGCTGGCTCTTTAAAGGTGATACCGGCGCCGGGTGAAAAGCTTTCAGGTAATTTAGTCGCGGTTCGTCTATGCGGATGGCCCACCGCGGCCTGTTCGAATGAATGCCAAAGCCTCACGGATATCTTCCGCTTCCAGATCTGGATAGGCGCCCAAGATCTCCGTATCATTCATTCCGTCGGCGACCATGCCAACCACCGTTGCCACCGGAATCCTTAACGCGCGGATGCAGGCAACCGCGCCCATTTGGTCTTCGTTGGTTGTGATGCGTTCAAAGGTCATCGGTCTTTACACGTGCCTGCTGTCACTGGGTGCATACCGCTGCCATTTATTGTCTGTCCCAACGTCGTTGAAACGACCGTATTGCCCGAAAACTTCGCCGTTCACTTCGGCCTCCAGTAGTTGGCCGAGAACGCGTGAAAAAATCCATCCTCGTCTTGCCAACGGTCCGCACCGTGGCTCGACAGCGTGTGGACCAACGCCTCCACAACTTGGAAACCCACCAGCGTCGAGGCTTCTTCCGGAGGAAGACCGTCGTACAGTTCAATCGCCCAGTGCGGGTCGATGTGGGTGACGGCGGCCAGAAGCGTGCGCTCCACGCTTCGGCAATTTGCCGTCACGGCGCCAGCGTGTCGCGACTTGAGACCGGTCAACGTCGGACGACCAAATTCCGGCAGCCGAGCGATAAGTGGTTCCAACAGATCGCGCGCTGCGCGACGATCATACCGGCTGAGCATCATCGCAAGGCGGATGTCGGTTTCGGCGTCTTGATCATCAAGCGCACCAGCACGCGGTCGCTGCGGACGTAGTGCAAGGGAATGCCAAAAGCATTCGCGCCCTAATTGCGCATCGACCCGCTCGGCGACCGGCAGCAGCCAGGCAGCCGTAAGCGGCGGCGCCAAGCCAGGATACCCAAACGGCTCAAATTCGTCGTCGACAAGCGGGTGTGGAAGTTCTTCACGAAGAATCGACGCCAACAATCTCCGCGCTCCGGGCGGATCGTTTTCCGCCAGTCGCAGCGCGATGGCGCCTAGTCCCCGTACGCGCAGCGGCTGCTGTTCAGTATCGCGTGCAATTCGCTCGGCACGCGGCAGGTCGACGCCGGCCAGACGGAAACAGAAATCAGCCAGCTTTACGCCGCGCTCGCCCATGTGGACCCGACGCGGCTCGTTCTGCATTCGTTCCTCCGTCCG